>DASSGC010000020.1:0-9361 GCA_035693765.1 Acidimicrobiales bacterium | reverse complement strand
CGACCGCCGGCGCCCGCTCCAGCACGACCACCTCGTGGCCCGCGAGCGCCGCCCGCCAGGCGGCCGCCAGGCCCGCAGGCCCGGCGCCGACCACGGCGATCACCCCGCCACGCTCCCGCCGGCGGTCAGCCCGCGCACGCCCACGGCGATCACCCCGCCACGTTCCCGCCGGCGGTCAGCCCGCGCACGCCCACGACGATCACCCGTCCCCCGGCGCCGGTCAGCGCAGCGGTTCGGGAAGCTCGCGGGCGTGGACGATCGCGAGCCGCTTGGTGGCGCGGGTCAGCGCCACGTACAGGGCACGCATCCCCTGGGCCTCCTCGTCGACGATCGCCGCCGGCTCGACCACGACCGCCGCGTCGAGCTCGAGGCCCTTGACCAGGCTGACCGGCACCAGCGTGACCCGCGACTCCAGGCCGTTGCGCGCCGCCCGGCCGAACTCGACGCCCGCCCGCCCCAGCGCGGCCTCCAGGTCGTCGACCAGGCTGGCCGGGGCGATGATGGCCACGCTGCCGGGGTCGACCGCGTCGCGCTCCTCCAGCGCCACCTCGGCCACCCGGTCGCCGAGCACGCCGGGGTCGGCGCCGCCGACCGCCACCAGCCGTGGCTCGTCACCCGCCTGGCGCACCGACGACGGCGGCCGCAGGTCGGGCGCCGCCACCGCCAGCACCTTGGACGCCAGGTCCATGGTCGGGCCCGGGATCCGGTAGCCGATCGACAGCTCCGCCCGCTGCGGCGGGCGCTTCTGGGGCAGGTGCTCCAGGATCTCGTCCCAGTCGCGGTGGGCCCAGACGCCGGTGGCCTGGGCGATGTCGCCGACGACGGTCATCGACCCGTTGAGCGACCGGCGGTTCAGCATCCGGAGCTGCATGGGCGACAGGTCCTGCGCCTCGTCGATCACGATGTGGCCGTAGGTGCGGATCTCGTCCGGCTCGCCGCTGCCGTTGCCGGCCCGCCGCCGCCGCGACCGGGGCCCGAGCAGGGCCCGGGCCTCGTCGAGCAACGGCACGTCGTCGTGGGTCCAGGCGATCGACCCGACGTCGTCGGCGCGGGGGCGCATCAGGGCCGCCCGCTCGCCCTCGGCCAGGTGCCGGCCCGCCGCCAGGTCGATGAGCGCACGCGACCCGAACAGGTCGTGGAGGAGCTGGGCCGGCGTCAGCACCGGCCACATCCGCTCCAGCGCCTCGCGGACCTCGGGCGCGAGCCGGAGGCGCTCCCTGACCTCGTCGGGGGTCGTGGGGATGCGGCTGACGTCGGCGAGCGCCGTGAAGAGCTGCGCCTCGACGAAGCGGCGGCCGGCGTTGTGGAGCCGGAAGCGCCGGCGGGCGTCGGCCACGATCGCGGCGGTGCGCTCGGCCGGCAGCACCAGGGTCTGGACGCCGTAGGGCACCCGCAGCGGCTTGCGCAGCGCCCGCTCGCGGTCGCGCACGGCCTTGGCCAGCACCTTGGCCATGCGGGCGTCGCCCTTGATGCGGGCGGTGGCACCCCGGTCGCGACCGTCGACCCGCACGTCCTCGATCAGGTCGGCCAGGACCGCCAGCTCGACCCCGGCCTCGCCGAGGCTGGGCAGCACGCGCTCGATGTACCCGAGGAACAGCCGGTTCGGCCCCACCACCAGCACCCCCTGGCCCTCCAGCGGGAAGCGATGGGTGTAGAGCAGGTAGGCGGCCCGGTGCAGGGCGACGACCGTCTTGCCGGTGCCCGGTCCGCCCTGGGTGACCAGCACGCCCGGCAGGGGCGAGCGGATGACCTCGTCCTGCTCGCCCTGGATGGTCGCCACGATGTCGCCCAGGTGGCCCGTGCGGGCCTCCTCCAGGGCGGCGATGAGCGAGCTCTGGCCCCGGACCTTGGTGCCGTCGCCGTCGGTGATCGCCAGGTCGCCGCCCAGCAGGTCGGCGCCCTCGCCGAACAGCTCGTCCTCGATGCCGAGCAGCTTGCGGCCGCGCGTGGCGAAGTGGCGCCGGCGCACGAGGCCCATCGGCGCCCGCCCGGTGGCGCGGTAGAAGGGCTCGGCCACGGGTGCCCGCCAGTCGACGACGAGCGGCTCCTGGGACTCGTCGGCGACCGCGATGCGCCCGATGTAGAAGTTCTCGCCGCCCTCGGAACGGGCGTGGTCGATGCGCCCGAACACCAGGCTGGCGTCCCCGAGGTTGAGGTAGTCGAGGCGGGCCGCGATGTTCTCCTCGATCATCTCGCGCTCCCACCGCGCCTGCTCGGTGCCGCCCTTCCCGACCTCGACCATCGACCGCAGCCGGGTCGCCGCCTGACGTGCGCGCTCCAGGGAGTCGTACGCCCGGTCGATGTACGCCTGTTCGGCGGTCAGGTCGGGATGGATGGCCAATCGCTCCTCCGGAGGCCGAGGAACGGACCATGCTACCTGGCGGGGGGCGGTGTCGACAGGTAGAGCGCCGGCGGCGCCAGCGTCCGGGACGGGCCCCGCGGCGGTCAGCGAACGGTCAGGCCGCGGTCAGACCACCCGGGCCGCCCGGGCCGCCCACCGTCAGCCGTGGTGGCCGTCCTCCACCCGGAAGTCGAAGATCTGGCCCGCCTCGTGGAGGTCGGCCCGGTCGACCACCCCGTCGCCCGTCAGGTCGAGATCGGAGTCCGAGGCGACATCCTCGGGCTCGGCGTCGAACGGCGACGCCGGGGACGCCGCGTCGTCCTCGCCGAGGAGCGCGTCGCGCACCTGGTCGAGCAGGTAGCCGATGCCCTCCAGGGGCGAGGCGTCGTGCGCCTCCATGTCGAGCGGGTCGACCGCGGCGTCGTCGTCGGTCGGCAACGTGCCGTCGGTGTCGTCGGTGTCGTCGGTGTCGAACACCCCGGTGTCGTCGGGCTCGGTGTCCGCGGTCGTGGAGCTGTCGCCGTCACCGTAGGTGTCGGAGTAGCCGCCGTCGCCGGAGGTCGACTCGTCGTCGTAGCTGTCGCCGAACCCGCCGTCCGGGGACTCGTCGTCGCTGTCCCCATAGGTCTCGTCGGGCAGGTCGTCACCGAACGGCTCGGTGCTCGACGAGAACTCGTCGTCGGACCCGGCCGTCTCGCCCATCCCGTCGGCCAGCGAGGTGTCGGCCGCGCTGGTGCCCTGGGCGTCGTCTTCGTCCTCGCGCATGCCGACATCCTGGACCCGCGGCACCCCGCTGTCGACGGGGGTGTCCCCCTCTCGCCTTCGGGGGGATGGGGGTCGACCACTAGCGTGGACGGCCGATGGCCCCACCCAGCACCGCCCCGTTCCTGCTCGCCGCCGCCAACCGGCCGGCGCCGCGGGTACCGGTCTGGTTCATGCGCCAGGCGGGCCGGTCGCTGCCCGAATACCGGATGGTCCGCGGCCACGGCAGCATCCTCGACGCGGTCAAGGACGCGGATCTGGCGACCGAGATCACCCTCCAGCCCGTCCGCCGGTACGGCGTCGACGCGGCCATCCTCTACAGCGACATCGTGGTGCCGGCAGCCGCCCTCGGGTTCGGCGTGGAGATCGAGGCGGGCGTCGGTCCGGTCGTCGACGTGCCGTTCAGGGACGAGTCGGACCTCGACCGCCTGCGCCCGCTCGACCCCGACGCCGACTGCCCCTACGTGCAGCAGACCGTCCGGCAGGTGGTGGACGAGCTGGGCGACGTGCCGCTGATCGGCTTCGCCGGCGCCCCGTTCACCGTGGCCAGCTACCTGGTCGAAGGCGGCCCGTCCCGCACGCTGGGCAAGACCAAGGCGCTCATGCTGGGCCGGCCCGACCTGTGGGCGCGCCTGGTCGACCGCCTGGCCGACATCGCCGTCGCGTCCCTGCGGGCGCAGGTGCTGGCGGGCGCGACCGCCGTGCAGCTGTTCGACAGCTGGGCCGGCACCCTCAGCCCGGCCATGTACGAACGGCACGTCCTGCCGGCCAGCACCAAGGTGTTCGCCGGCGTCGCCGACCTGGGCGTGCCCCGCATCCACTTCGGTGTCACGACCGGCGAGCTGCTGCCGCTGCTGGCCAAGGCCGGGGCCTCCGTGGTGGGGGTCGACTGGCGGGTGCCGCTCGACGAGGCCCGCCAGCGGCTGGGCCCCGACGTGGCCGTGCAGGGCAACCTCGACCCGGCCGTGTGCCTCGCCCCGTGGCCGGTCGTCGCCGAGGCCGCCCGGGAGGTGCTGGCGCTCAACCGCGGGCGGCCGGGCCACATCTTCAACCTGGGTCACGGGGTGCTGCCCGAGACCGACCCCGAGGTGCTCGAGCGCCTGGTCGACCTGGTCCACGCCTGGGAGCCGGCCGGATGACGACCGCCCTGGTGGTCATGGCCTACGGGACGCCGCGGTCACCCGGCGAGGTCGAGGCGTACTACACCCACATCCGCCGGGGCCGGCCGCCGACGGCCGACCAGCTCGCCGAGCTGACCGGCCGCTACCAGGCCATCGGGGGCGTGTCGCCCCTGGCCGAGCGGACCCGGGCGCAGGTGGACGCGCTCGCGTCCGCCCTGGAGGCGGCCGAGCCGGGCCGGTGGACGGTGACGCTCGGGAACAAGCACGCGGCGCCGTTCGTCGAGGAGGCCGTGGCCGGGCTCGACGGGACCACCGGCGCGATCGTCGGCCTCGTGCTCGCGCCGCACTTCTCGCGGGGCTCCGTCGGCGAGTACCACGAGCGGGCCGCTGCGGCCGCCGCCGGACGCGGCCTCGCCTACCTGCGGGTGGACTCCTGGCACGACCTGCCGGCGTGGCGCGACGCCCAGGCCGGGCGGCTGCGCACGGCCCTGGCCGCGCTGCCGGACCGGACGAAGGTGCTGTTCACGGCCCACTCGCTGCCGGAACGGGTCCTGGCCGGCGACCCGTACGCCGACGAGCTGCGGGCCTCGGCCGAGGCGATCGCCCGGCGGGCCGGCCTGGCGGACTGGTCGGGCTGGACGCTGGCCTGGCAGTCGGCCGGACGGACGCCCGAGCCCTGGCGCGGGCCCGACGTCACGGCGGTGATCCGCGACCTCGGGGCCACGGGGCGGGCGGACGGGGTGCTGGTGTGCCCGCAGGGGTTCGTCTCCGACCACCTGGAGGTGCTGTACGACCTCGACGTCGACGCCCGCCGGGTGGCCGGCGAGTGCGGCCTGGCCTTCGCCCGGACCGCATCGATCAACGACGACGCCGGGGTGATGGGCGCGCTGGCCGGCCGGGTGATCGAGACGGCCCGGGCGGGCATGGCCGGCGGCAGGAGGTAGCGAGTGGCCGAACACGTCGACCTGGCGGTCGTCGGCGCCGGCATCAGCGGCCTCGCCGCGGCCTGGGAGGGGCACCGCCGGGGTGCCCGTGTCGTGGTCGTCGACGCCTCACCCGGCGCGGGCGGCAAGCTCCGGACGGCGACGCTGGCGGGCGCGCCCGTGGACGAGGCGGCCGACGCGTTCCTGGCCCGGGTGCCCGACGCCGTCGATCTGTGCAACGAGCTGGGCATCGAGAGCGAGCTGGTGGCGCCCGGCACCGGCACGGCCCACGTGTGGCTGGACGGCGCGCTCCGGCGCGTGCCGCCCGACCAGCTCCTCGGCGTGCCGACCGACCTGGACGCGGTGGCCGCCTCCGGCCTGCTGTCGCCCGCGGGCGTCGAGCGGGCGCGGCGCGACCTCACGCTGCCCGACGACCGGCCCGCCGGCGACGAGAGCGTCGGCGAGCTGATCCGCCGGCGGCTGGGCGCCGAGGTGCTCGACCGGCTGGTGGCGCCGCTGGTCGGCAGCATCTACGCCGGGGACTGCGACCGGCTGTCGCTCGAGGTGTCGGCCGCCCAGCTCGCCGCCGCCCGCGACCTCGACCCCAAGGACCCCAGCCTCATCCGTGCCGCCGTCGCCCTGCGCAACCAGGCCGCCAACACCGGCCGACCCGTGTTCCTCGCCCCCGTCGGGGGGATGGCCCGCCTGGTCGGGGCCCTGACCGACGGCCTGGGCGACGCCGTGCGGCTCGGGACCGCGGTGACCGCCGTCGAGCCCGCCGGCGCCGGGTGGCGCATCGCCCCGCTCGACGTCATCGCCGACGCGGTGGTGGTGACCGCGCCCGCCTTCGCCGCCCACGGGCTGGTCCGGCCCCTGGCCCCGGAGGCCGCCGACGTGCTGGCCGGCATCGACTACGCGTCGGTGACCCTGGTGGGGCTGGCCGTCCCCCGCGACGGCATCGACCATGCCCTCGACGGCTCGGGCCTCCTCGTCCCCCGGTCGGCCGGCCTGCTGCTGACGGCCTGCTCGTGGTTCGACCAGAAGTGGCCCCACGTCCCGATCGACCCCGGGCTCGCCGTGCTGCGGGCCTCGGTCGGCCACGACGGCGACGACCGGGCCCGGACGCTGCCCGACGATGCCATCGTCGCGGGCGTGCTCGCCGACCTGGAGACGACGATGGGCCTGCGGGCCGCGCCCGTGGAGGTGCGGGTCACGCGCTGGGAGCGCTCGTTCCCCCAGCCGCGGCCGGGGCACCTGGGCGCCATGGCGCGCGCCGACGACGCGCTGGCCGCCCGGTCGCCGCGCCTCGCGGCCACCGGGGCCTGGGCCCGGGGGGTCGGCATCCCGGCGTGCATCCGGGCGGCGCGGGCGGCCGCGGCCCGGGTCGTCGGTGCTACAACGGAACCATGACCACGGGCCGGCGCCGAGCCCCCCTCGCCGTCCTCGCCGCCGTCCTCGCCGCCACCAGCCTCGGGCTGGCGGGCTGGTCGCTGCGCGCCGGCGACGGGTCGTCCGGCCGGTCGGCCCCGGGCGGGGCCGCGGTGGCCACGGCCCCCGTGCCGGTGCCCGAGACGTCGACCACGGTCACGGCCCCGGTCGCGCTCGCCCAGCTCCCGCAGCCCGAGGACTCCCCCGCCGACGCCCGGGCCGAGACGCCCGACGTGGTCCACGGGACGCTGTCGCTCCCGACCCTCGGGGTCACCCAGGAGCTGCACGAGGGGGTGACGCTCACCGCCATCGACCGGGGACCCAGCCACTGGCCGGGGACGGCGCTTCCCGGCCAGCTCGGGAACGTGGTGGTGGCGGGGCACCGCACGACCCACTCCAAGCCGTTCTACGACCTCGACCTGCTGGTGCCCGGTGACCCGCTGGTCTTCACGATGAACGACGGCACGGTGTGGACCTACGAGCTGACGGCGACCGAGATCGTCTCCCCGGACGACATGCACATCGTCGACCAGACGCCCGAGCACCGGGCGACGCTGTTCGCCTGCCACCCCAAGGGCTCGGCCCAGCAGCGGATCGTCGCCCACTTCCGCCTGGTGGCCTGACCTGGTCTCCGAACGCTCTCGCTGGGATGCGGGCCGGCCGGCGCGCGATCATCCCGAGGCCATGCGCAAGTCCGTCACCCTCCTCGCCTGCCTCGGCACCGGCGTCCTGATCGCCGCCGCGCTGCCGCCCTGGGGGTGGTGGCCGCTGGCCTTCCCCGGCGTCGCCCTGCTCGACCGCCTGATCGCCGACCGGCCGCGCGGCGCCCGGTTCCGCCGGGGCATGGCCGTCGGCCTGGGCCTCTACGTCCCGTCGCTGGCGTGGATGACCGACATGACGCTGCCGGGCTACCTGATCGCCGCCGTGGCCTACGCCGCGCTGCTCGGCGCCGCCGCCGTGATGGTGCCCGCCGCCGCCCCCGGCCGCTGGCTCGCCCTGCCCGGCGCCATCGCCCTGACCGAGTTGCTGCGCTGGTCGTGGCCGTTCGGCGGGGTCCCCCTGTCGAGCCTCGCCGTCGGCCAGGTGGCCGGGCCGCTCGCCCCCGTGCTGCGGGTCGGCGGCGCCCTGCTGCTGGTGGAGGTCGCCGTCGTGGCCGGGATCGCGCTCGCCGCCCTGGCGCGGCGGCGGTGGCTGGCCGGGGCTGCGGCGCTGGCCGTGGTGCTCGTGGCGCTGGGCGCCGCCACCGTGGCGCCGCGCGGGCGGCAGGTCGACACGCTGCGGGTGGCGCTGGTGCAGGGCGGAGGCCCGCAGGGCACGCGGGCCGCGGACACCGACGAGCGCGAGGTGTTCGAGCGCCACCTCGCGGCCAGCGACGCGATCGAGGGCCCGGTCGACCTGGTGGTGTGGCCGGAGGACGTCGTGGACGTCGGCACCCTCGCCTCGTCGAAGGAGAACGACGAGCTGGCCGCACTGGCCCGCCAGCTCGACACGACGCTCGTGGCCGGCGTGGTCGAGGACGCGGGCGACGAGCACTTCCTCAACTTCTCGGCCGCCTACGGGCCCGACGGCGACATCGTCGACCGCTATGACAAGGTGCACCGGGTGCCCTTCGGCGAGTACGTGCCGCTGCGCTCGCTCCTGGAGCCGTTCGGGGGCGACGACCTCACCTCCCGCGACGCCATCGTCGGCGAGCACCCGGCCACGCTCGACACACCCGCCGCGACGTTGAGCGTCGCGATCTCCTGGGAGATCTTCTTCGGCGACCGGGTGCGGGAGGGCGTGGGGGACGGGGCGGGCGTCGTGCTCAACCCGACCAACGGGTCGTCGTTCACCGGCACGCTGGTGCAGACCCAGCAGATCGCGTCGTCGCGCATGCGGGCGATCGAGAGCGGGCGGTGGCTGCTGCAGGTGGCCCCGACCGGGTTCACCGCGGTCATCGAGCCCGACGGCACGGTGGGCCAGCGCAGCGCCGTGTCGGAGCAGGCGGTGCTGCACGCGACGGTCGGCGTCCGCGAGGGCACGACGCTGTACACCCGCTGGGGCCTGGCCCCGGCGCTGGTCGTGGCCGGAGGCGGCCTGACGCTGGGGTGGGCGCTCGCCCGCCGGGCCCGCCGGGACGACCCGGCGCCCGTGGGCGAGGACGGCCAGATCGACGTCCGCGCCGGGGCGGCGACCGTGGCCGGCGACGCCCGCACCGTCGAGGTCGGGATCGGCGCCGGTGGCGGCGATCTCGACGGCACCGGCAACGACGGCGGCGACGGGCGCGACGGCGGCGACGCCGGCACCGACGGCGGCGGCGCCGGATCGGCCGCCCCGCCCGGGCCGGCCCGTCAGGGCACGGCGTAGGGCACCCCGGCGCAGGCCCCGCACGTGGTCGACGGTCAGCGCCTGCGGAACGCGGCGGCCGACGGGTCGCCGCCCGGACCGCCCACGACGACGGGTGATGTGCACGGATCGACCCCCAGGATCGTGGTATTCCGCCCCGCTGCGAAGCTGGCCGACCGCGGAGAACGTCATTTCCTGGACTTTTCTCGTCAAGTCGGCGTCAGATGTTCCTCCTGGGTTGCGCCGCTTGTTACGGTTCGGTGTCAGTAACCAGCTGGGGTGGGGAGACGAGATGAGGTACAGCCTGGGGATCGACCTGGGTGCGACGACTTGTGCCGCCGCGCTGCAGCGCGGCACGCACGTCGAGCCCTGCGGGCTCGGCGAGATCTCGACGACCATGCCGGCGGTCGCCCTCCCCCGGGCGGACGGCTCGACGCTCGTCGGCGAGGCCGCCGAGCATG
>DASSGC010000019.1:0-9084 GCA_035693765.1 Acidimicrobiales bacterium | reverse complement strand
GGGCCGCGCCTAGCCGCGCCGAGCCGCGCCAGCGGCGAACGAATCGTGTGCGGCGCCGGTGATCATCTGACTAAGGTCAGGTAATGGACGGCATGCTGATCGACCGCGTCCGCCGGTTCAACCGGGAGGTCACCCAACGGATCGGGGCGCTGGACGACCACTACCTCGCCCGCGACCGCCCGCTCGGCGAGTCCCGGGTGCTGTGGGAGATCGGCGAGGGCGGCTCCGACGTCCGGCGCCTCCGCACCCTCCTCGACCTCGACTCCGGCTACCTCAGCCGCCTGCTGCGCTCGCTCGAGGCGGCCGGCCTGGTCACCGTCGCGCCCGGCGGCCACGACCGCCGGGTCCGGACCGCTCGCCTCACGGCGGCGGGCAAGGTGGAGCGCGACCTGCTCGACCGGCGCAGCGACGAGCTGGCCTGGTCGCTGCTCGATCCGCTGACCCCCGACCAGCGCGACCGGCTGGTGGCGGCGATGGGCGACGTGTCGCGCCTGCTCACCGCGGCGCTGGTCGGGATCGACGCCGTCGACCCCGACCATCCCCATGCCGACCACTGCCTGACCGAGTACGCGGCCGAGCTCGACCGCCGCTTCGCCGGCGGCTTCGACCCGGCCCGCAGCCTCCCCCTCGCCGCCGACGACCTGCGGCCACCCGCCGGCGTCCTGCTGGTCGCGGCCCTGCGGTCCGAGCCCGTGGGATGCGGCGCGCTGCGCTTCCACGGCACGGCGCCCGCCCTGCTCAAGCGCATGTGGGTGGCCCCGGCCGCCCGCGGGCTCGGCGTGGGCCGCCGCCTGTTGCGGGCGCTGGAGGAGCGCGCCGCGGCGGCGGGTTGCGACACGGTCCACCTGGACACCAACGGCGCCCTCACCGAGGCCATCGCCCTCTACCGGTCGTCGGGCTACCGCGAGGTGCCGGCCTTCAACGACGAGCCCTACGCCGACCACTGGTTCGAGCGCCGGCTCGACGGCCTGCTATGACCGGGCCATGACCGTGCTGCCCGGCTGGACGTTCGCCGATGTCTGGGAGGCCGTCGCCGACCGGTTCCCCGACGAGCCCGCCCAGATCGGCGGCGGGACGGCCACCACCTGGCGCGCCTTCGACCGCCGGGCCGACGGGATCGCCGCCGCCCTGCTCGGCGCCGGCCTGGGCCGCCAGGCCAAGGTCGCCCAGTTCCTCTACAACGGCCCCGAGTACCTGGAGAGCGTCCACGCCGCCTTCAAGGCCGGGCTCGTGCCGGTCAACACCAACTACCGCTACACCGGCGGCGAGCTGGCCTACCTCTGGGACAACGCCGACGTCGAGGCGGTGGTGTTCCACGGCGACCTCGCGGCGCAGTGCGAGGAGGTCCGCCACCGGCTCGGCCGGGTGCGCCTGTGGCTCTGGGTCGACGTCGGCACCGGGCCGTGCCCGCCGTGGGCGGTTCCCTACGCGCAGGCCGCGGAGTCGGCCCCCGGCGACGGACCCACCCGGGCCCCGTGGGGCCGATCGGGCGACGACCTGCTGCTGCTCTACACCGGCGGCACCACCGGGCAGCCCAAGGGCGTGATGTGGCCCCAGGACACGCTGTTCCGGATGCTGGAGGAGCTCAACGGCCGCGCCCCCGGCGCGGTCGCCGACCCGGCGGCCCGGGCCGCGGCGCTCGACCGCCCGGGCCCCCGCGTGCTGCCCGCCCCGCCGCTCATGCACGGCACCGCCCTCTGGTTCGCCATCCCGGCGCTGTCGCAGGGCGGCTGCGTGGTCACCTGCCCCGACCGGCACTTCGACCCGGCGCGACTCCTCGACACGGTGGTCGAGCAGCAGGTCAAGGGCCTCTGCCTCGTCGGCGACGCGTTCGGCCGGCCGCTGGCCGACGCCCTCGACGCCGAGCCGGGCCGCTGGGACCTGTCCGGCCTCCGGGTGCTGTTCTCGTCGGGTGTGATGTTCGCCGACGCCACCAAGGCGCGCCTGCTGGCCCACGCCCCGCGGGCGCTCGTGGTCGACAGCCTCGGCACGTCCGAGTCGGGCGGCCTGGGACGGTCGCTCACCGGGGGCGTCGACGGGGACGGCGGCGCGGCCGCGGCGACCGCCGCCTTCACGGTGGGCCCCACGACCCGGGTGGTCGGCGACGACGGCCGGGACGTCGTCCCCGGCGCGGGGCAGCGGGGCCGCCTCGCGGTCAGCGGCCACATCCCCGCCGGCTACTACGGCGACCCCGACAAGACGGCCGAGACCTTCCTGACCCTCGACGGCGTCGTCCACGTCGTGGCCGGCGACTGGGCCGAGGTCGAGGCCGACGGCACCATCCGCCTGCTCGGCCGCGGCTCGGTCTGCATCAACACCGGCGGCGAGAAGGTGTACCCCGAGGAGGTCGAGGAGGCCGTGAAGCGCGTGGCCGGCGTCCGCGACGCCGTGGTGGTCGGCGTGCCCGACGAGCGCTTCGGCGAGATCGTCACCGCCGTGGTCGAGCCGGTGGCGGGCGCGACCGTCGATCCCGCGGCCGTCACCAGCGAGGTCCGCCGCACGCTGGCCGGCTACAAGGTCCCACGCCGCGTGGTGGTGGGCCCGATCGGCCGGGCACCGAACGGCAAGGCCGACTACCGCCGCCTGCGCGACACCGCGATCGCCGCCGCCCTCTCCACGGACTGACCGGGCACCTCGCCGCCGGCCAGGAGATGCGGGAGATTTCTGCGCGGGCTGTCGTTTTCGGGAAGCCCTCGTCGTAGTCGGGGTGAGGGAGCGGCACCGGGCCGGTCCCCGACAGACACACCAGGAGACGGACCGATGAACCAGTACCTGCTCGCCGTGTACATGGTCGAGGGCGCGGAGCCGCCCAGCGAGGAGGAGACGCAGCAGGCCTTCAAGGACGTGGACGCGTTCAACGCCGACCTGCAGGCGCAGGGCGCCTGGGTGTTCGCCGGCGGCCTGCACCCCGCCGACACCGCCACGGTCGTGAAGGCCGACGGCGGCGAGGTCGTCACCACCGACGGGCCCTTCGCCGAGGCGAAGGAGCAGATCGGCGGTTTCTGGGTCGTGAAGGCCCCCGACCTCGACGCCGCCCTCGCCTGGGCGGCCAAGGGTTCCGCCGCCTGCCGGAACCCGGTCGAGGTGCGGCCGTTCCAGGACGAGGCCGAGGACTGACGCGGCCGGTGACCCGGTCCCCCGCCGACACGATCGCCCGGGTCTTCCGGGACGAGTCCGGACGGTCGGTCGCGACCCTGGTCCGCCTCTTCGGCGACATCGACGTCGCCGAGGAGGCGGTCCAGGAGGCGTTCGAGGTCGCCGTCAAGCGGTGGCCGGGCGACGGGCTGCCGCCCAACCCGGGGGCGTGGATCACCACCACGGCCCGGAACCGGGCCATCGACCGGCTGCGGCGGGAGGGCAAGCGCCACGACCGCCACACCGAGTCGGCCCGGCTCCACGACCACGACGACGATCCGCCCCAGGAGGCCGGTCCCGTGGAAGACGACCGGCTCCGCCTCATCTTCACCTGCTGCCACCCGTCCCTGGCCCGCCCCGCCCAGGTCGCGCTCACCCTGCGGCTGCTCGGCGGCCTGCAGACGCCGGAGATCGCCCGCGCCTTCCTGGTCTCGGAGGCGACGATGAACCAGCGCCTCGTGCGGGCCAAGCGCAAGATCCGGGCCGCCCGCATCCCCTACCGCGTCCCGGGCGACGCCGAGCTGCCCGGCCGGCTGAGCGCCGTGCTCGCCGTCGTCTACCTGATCTTCAACGAGGGCTACACCGCATCGCAGGGCGACGACCTGGTGCGCGACGACCTGTGCGGCGAGGCCGTCCGGCTGGCGCGGCTGCTCGTCGGCCTCATGCCCGACGAGCCGGAGGCCGTGGGCCTGCTGGCGCTGCTGCTGCTCACCGCGTCGCGCCGTCGCGCCCGCACGACCGCGGGCGGGCGGCTGGTGGTGCTGCCCGAGCAGGACCGCCGGCTGTGGGACCGCACCCTCATCGCCGAGGGCCAGGACCTGGTGCGGGCATGCCTGCGCCGCAACCAGCCCGGGCCGTACCAGGTGCAGGCGGCCATCGCGGCGGTGCACAGCGACGCCGCCACCGCGGCGGACACCGACTGGGGCCAGATCCTCGCCCTGTACGACATGCTCGCGGGCCTGGCGCCCACGCCGGTCGTGGCGCTCAACCGGGCGGTCGCGCTGGCCGAGGTCAGGGGCCCGGCAGCGGGGCTGGTCGCGGTCGAGGAGCTGCGGGACGAGCTCGACGCCTACCAGCCGTTCCACGCCACCCGGGCCGACCTGCTCCAGCGGCTCGACCGGGCGGGCGAGGCCGCGGACGCCTACCGCACCGCGGTGGCGCTCACCGACAACACGGCCGAGCGCGCGTTCCTCCAGGGCCGCCTGCGGGCCCTCCCGGCGCCGTGAGTCAGGCGGCGGCCTTCTCCAGGACGTGGACGCCGCAGGCCGAGCCGAGCCCGATCACGTGCGCCAGGCCCACCCGGGCGCCCTCGATCTGGCGGTCGCCGGCCTCGCCCCGGAGGTGATGGCACACCTCCCAGATGTTGGCGATGCCGGTGGCGGCGATCGGGTGGCCCTTCGACTGGAGGCCGCCGGACACGTTGACCGGCATCCGGCCGTCGCGCCACGGCGCGCCGCTCTCGAAGAAGTCGACCGCCCCGCCCTGCTCGCACAGCATCAGGTTGTCGTAGTGGACCAGCTCGGCGGTGGCGAAGCAGTCGTGCAGCTCGACCAGGTCGAGGTCCTCGGGCCCGATGCCGGCGGCCTCGTAGGCCTGCCGGGCGGCGTTGCGGGTGAGCGTGTTGACGTCGGGCAGCACCTGGCACGCCTCCTGCCAGGGGTCGGTGGTGAGCACCGAGGCCGCCACCTTCACCGCCCGGCGCTGCTGCTCGCGCGACAGCGTCTTGAGCCTGGCGTCCGACACCACGACGGCGGCGGCGGCCCCGTCGCAGTTGGCCGAGCACATCGGCCGGGTGTTGGGGTAGGCGATCATGACGTCGCCCATGATCTGCTCGAGGCTCATCTTCTTCGTGTAGGCGGCGAGCGGGTTGAGCGTCGAGTGGGCGTGGTTCTTCTCGCTGATGCGGGCGAACAGCTCGAAGCTGGTGCCGCCGTAGCGGTGGCCGTATTCCATGCCGACCTGGGCGAACACGCCGGGCATCGTCTCGGTGCCGATGCGCCCGTCGACCGGGGCGACCGCGCCGTAGCGGCCCCGCGGCTCCCAGGTGTCGCGGTCGGCGGCCCGGGCACCGCCGGCCAGCAGCCCCGCGCCGGCCAGCTTCTCGACCCCGACGGCCAGCCCCATGTCGGTCTCGCCGGCCTTGACGGCCATGATGGCGGTGCGCAGCGCGGTGGCGCCGGTGGCGCAGGCGTTGGCCACGTTGTACACGGGGATGCCGGTCTGGCCGACCTGCTTCTGCAGCGACTGCCCGATGCCCCCGGCACCGCCCATGAGGTTGCCGGCGGCCAGCACGCCGATGTCCTTCATGGTCACGCCACCGTCGGCCAGCGCCGCCAGGGTCGCCTCGGCGGCCAGGTCGACGGTGTCCTTGTCGGGATGCTTCCCGAACTTGGTCATGTGGATGCCGAGGATCCAGACGTCGTCGGCCATGGTCAGCTCGCCTCCGTGGGTGTCGCGCCTGCGGCGTCGACGGGCCTGAACCCGAAGCCGACGGCCTCGGTGCCGGCGCTGTCGACGCCGATCGGGAACGTGGTCAGCCCGACCTTCATGCCCAGGTGGACGTGGTCGGGCGTGGGCTCGACGTCGACGACGTTGGCCCGCACGCTGGTGCCGTCGCAGTCGACGACGGCCGCCACGAACGGCACGGGGATGCCGGGCGCCGCCATCGACACGATGGTGAAGGCCCGGACCTCGCCCTCGGTGGCGACGGGCACGGTGCGGAACTCCGTGGCCCCGCAGGCGGCGCAGGCGTTGCGTCGGTCGAAGTACCGGGCGCCGCACCCGGTGCACTCCTTGGCCTCCAGGTGCGGGTCGTCCCCCAGCACCAGGTAGTCCACCAGCGGGACCCGAGCGGTCATGCCTTCCCCTTCGCCGTCGACCTCTTGGGGGCCGACCCTAGCGTGCGACCCCCGCACCAACCCCAACGAAGAGGACCCTGAATGAGCGCATGTTCGGTTACTGCACCCAGTCGACGAGGGCGTCGAGGTGGCGCCGCATGCGGTGGCGGGCCAGCTCGCCGTCGCCGGCGACGATGGCATCCACGACACGCTCGTGCACGTGGATGACCTCCTGGGTGGGAAGCAGGTCGGGCGCCCCGGGCGGCGCCGCCGAGTGCCGCCGGGTCACCCGGATCAACACCACCGTCAGCAGCTCCAGCACCCGGTTGCCCGACACCCGCGCCAACACGTTGTGCACGTCATGGCCCACCGCGGGGAACTCCTCCACGCTCGCCGCCCGCTCCGCGGCCAGCGCCGCCACCAGTGCGGCCCGGCCCTGATCGTCGAGGGTGGCCAGCACCCGCTCCAGCACCGTCAGCTCCACCGCCCGCCGCACCTCGAACAGGTGCTGGGGCACGATGCCACCCCGCTCGACGTGCAGCGCCACCGCGTCGGTCACCGCCTCGATGCCCGGCTCGGCCACGAACAGGCCACCCCCCGGACCCCGGCGCATGCGCGCCACCTGGTGGTGCTCCAGCACCCGGACCGCCTCCCGCAGCACCGCCCGGCTCACCCCGTAGCGGGCCATCAGGTCGGCCTCCGACCCCAGCAGGGCGCCTACCGGCCACCCCGCCGCGGTCACCTCGCCGAAGATCTGCCGGGCCGTCGCCTCGCCCCGCTTGTCGCTGTGCCCCACCGCCTCGGTCAGGTCCGCCAGCCGCCGCCGCGAGGGCTGCTGGGCCCGCAGGTAGGCCGCCTCGGCCTGCAGGTGCTTGCGCATGCGGCCCCGGGCCAGGCTCTCGTCCCCGGCGATGACCGCCTCGGCGATGGCGGCATGCGCCGCCGCCGAGGCGGCGAGGGTGCTCGGGCCGAGCCGGGCGCTGCGGGGCAGGTACAGCAGGCTCACCTGGTTGAGCAGGTCGACGAACAGCTCCAGCGCGGGGTTGCCGGTGAGTGCGGCGACCAGCCGGTGCATCTCCCGTGGGTCGTCGACGGTGTGGTCGTGCTCGCCGGCGACGAGGGCGCGCAGCGCGGCGATGCCGGGCTCGTCGAGCCGCTCGGGTGCGAGCTGGGCGGCCGTCTCCTCCAGCGCCAGGCGCGCCTCGAACACCTCGTCGATCTCGGCGCCGACGTAGGCGAGGTAGACCGACACGGCATCCGCCACCGAGTGGACCGACGGCGGGGTGACGACCAGTCCCCCGCCGGGGCCGCGGCGCATGCGGGCGACCTGCTTGTGCTCCACCAGCCGCACCGCCTCGCGGAACACCGCCCGGCTCACGCCGTAGCGCGCCAGCAGCTCGGGCTCCGAGCCGACCACATCGCCCTCGGGCCACCCCAGCGCGGCGATGTCGTCGACGATGCGGTCCGCCACGGTGGCGGCGAGCTTCGACCCGTTGGGCCGGACCGCCTCGGACCGCGGGCCGTCGGGCGGGCGGTTCATCGGCGCACCGCTGCGCCTCGGGCTCGTCTTGGTCGCCGGGTCTGCCACTACGCGCTCGTTCCGGTGCTCGCCGCCACGCTCCGGGCCCACCCCCGCCAGGGCCGCGATGATGGTCACCGCCGTCAACAAGGCTACCTCCCGGCGGGAGGCCGGCGGACGCGCCCGATCCGCCCGCCTCCTAGGCGATCGCCGCCCGGGCCTCGGCCAGGATGACGAGCAGGTCGTCGCTCCCCTCGTCCACCACGGCGACCCGCACCGTCGCCTGGTCGCCGTCGCGCCCGAGGATGGTCGGGTCGGCCCGGAACGGCCCGACCATGCCCGGCGTCAGGTACCGCAGCGAGGCCGCGACCGTGCGGGCCGGCGCCGACGCCGCGTCGGCGAGCGCACCGGCCACGGCCGCGTCCACGAGCGCGGTCGCCGCGCCGCCGTGCAGGCCCCCGAAGCCGTTGCGGCTGCCGGGGGTGATGGGCATCGCCCACGACCGGGCCCCGGCACGAGCCGGGCCCGGCCGCACGTCGAGGACGTCGACCAGCGGGGCGTCGAGCGTGCAGCGACCGGTGAAGCGGGCCATGAACGCCCGCTGGAACTCCGACCGGCCCGCCCGCGCCCGCGACAACGGCGAGCCGAAGAACACCAGGTGCTGGGTGCTGTAGGCCACGAGCACGTCGTGCTCGTCGACCAACTCGATCTCGACCACGGCGGTGCGGCGACCGACCCGCGCCGCCGAGCCGCGGATGCGCAGCACCTGGCCCCGCGGGCGGGCCAGCCGCTGCACGCTGAGGTCGCCGTGCACGAAGGGGCGGTCGAGCGAGAGCCCCTCGGGCTGCGTGCTGGCCAGGTCGAGGAACATGCCGAGCACGCCGAAGGACACGTGGCCGTCCGGGTCGAACAGCATGGGCGCGAGGTGCAGGTGCAGCCCGGGGGTGCACATCTCGTCACCGGCGTGGACGCCGATGCGACCGAGCACGTGCTCGGACATGGCGCGCACCGGTTCGTGGATCTTCCGCTCGGTCATCAGGTCCTCGTCTTGGCGGCTGGGCGGCCGGGGCCCGGCCGCGGCCGGCGCATCGGGGGGACCATCATCCTACGAAAGAGAACAACATTCTCATATTCCGGCGGCAGCCTCATCGAGGACGCGACCTACCCACCCCGGCTTCGCCCGCCGGGGCGTCGGGCGCCTCGTCCTCGCCCGGGCCGATCGGCGGCGCGCGCTCAGCCGGCGCCGAGCACGTCGCGCTCGTAGGCGACCACGGCCTCGATCTCCTCGGGCGACAGGCTGTCCGCCCACGCCGGCATGCGGCCGCGGCCGTCGCGCACCACGGCGAGGTGCTGCTCCACCGTGAGCCGGTCGGCGACCCCGACCAGCGCCGGGCCGGACGCACCCTCGCCCGAGCCGCCGTGGCACAGCGCGCACGACCGTGCGTAGACCCGTGCGCCGGGGTCGCCGGCGTCGTCGCCTTCGGCCTGCCCGGCGCCGCCGTCCTCGCCCTGCTCGCCGTCCCCTCCGTTCCCGCCGCCGGTGCCGCCCGCGCCCGACAGGCCGCCGTCGTCGTCGCCGTCGCCGTCGCCGTC
>DASSGC010000018.1:0-15866 GCA_035693765.1 Acidimicrobiales bacterium | reverse complement strand
CTCACCCAGGTAGTTGAGCGTCGCCCAGGCGGTGGCGATCGGCGCGGCCGGGCGGGTCCCGGCGGTGGTGGCCGAGCCGTAGAGCCCGCCGGGCCAGCCGTCGTAGAGGAAGTACTGGCGCCGCAGCAGGTCCTCGTCCCGGTGCAGCAGCAGCGAGGCGCCCTTGAAGCACCAGCCGTACTTGTGAACGTCCGCCGACAGCGAGGTGACGCCGTCGACCCGGAAGTCCCAGGCCGGCAGCGGCTCGCCCAGCCGTTCCAGGAACGGGAGCAGCCACCCACCGAGGCAGGCGTCGACGTGGCACAGCGCCCCGGCGTCGCGGGCCAGCGCGGCCAGCTCCGGTATGGGGTCGACGACGCCGTAGGGGTAGCACGGTGCCGAGCCGACGACGAGCGCGGTCCGCTCGTCGACCGCCGCCGCCATGGCGGCCACGTCGGCCCGCCCGTCGGGGCCGGCGGGCACCCGCACCTCGGCGACGTCGAGGTAGTGGCACGCCTTGGCCAGCGCCGGGTGGGCGGTGGCGGGGACCACGATCGCCGGCTCGGCGATGCCCCGCACCTGCCGGGCGTGGTCGCGGGCGACCTGGACGGCGAGGAACAGGCTCTCGGTGCCGCCGCTGGTCAGCTTGCCGCCCCGCGGGTTGCCGGCGACGAGGTCGGCGCCCATGGCCACCACCTCGCGCTCCATGCGGAGCAGGCTGGGGAAGGCGAAGGGGTTGAGGTAGTTCTCGTGCAGGTACTCGTGGGCGACCTCGGCCTGGAGGCGTTCGAGCTCGGGGTCGCCGGGGTTGTACACCAGGCTGAAGGTGCGCCCGCCGCGCCAGTCGGCGTCGTCGCTCCGACCGCCGCGCAGCGCGGCGACAAGGTCGTCGACGTCACGGCCCGTGGCCGGGAACGTCGGGTCGCCGCCGGGCGTGCCGTCGTCCGCCACGTCAGCCTCCGTAGTTGAGCCGGGTGTCCTCCATGCGGAGCACGGGGGTGTCCTCGGGGAGGCGGAAGGCGCAGTCGACCACCTCGCCCACGAAGAACGTGTGGTCGCCGCAGTCGACCGGCTGGCGCACCTCGCAGTCGATCCAGGCGGCGGCCTGGTCGAGCACGGGCGCCCCGGTCGGCCCGTCGTGGAAGGCGAAGCCGTTCAGCGTGCCCGCCACGGGGTCGTGCTCGACGGGCTTGGTGAACCTCCGCACGATGGCCCGGTCGTCGCGGGCGACGGTGTTGAGGGTGAAGCTGCCCCCCTCGCTGATCAGCGCGTGGGTGACCGCGGCCTTGTCGACGCCGATGCCGAGCAGCTTGGGGGCGAAGCTCACCTGGGTGGCCCAGTTGAGGGTCATCAGGTTCCGCTTGGAACCGGCACGGCTGCCCACGACGTAGAGGCCGTACGGCAGGGTCCACAGCAGCCGGCGGCGCAGCTTGTCGTACTCCTCCTGCTGCTCGGGTGTCGCGACGTGGGGCGGGTACGGTCCGATCGGTCCGGTGCCTCCGGGTGCAGCCATGCCCTGAGGCTACGGGAGCAGCGGTGACGGGAGCGGCGGGACCCTCGCCGGCAGGCTCACGCGACGAGGGCGGCGTACCCGTTCATGGCGCCGTTGCCCGCACCGACCCAGAGGAACACCGCGAGGTCGCCCTCCCGCAACCGCCCCGCGCGGCGGTCCTCGTCCAGCAGGACCACCGTGCTGGCGGCCGACAGGTTGCCGTAGTGGTCGACGCCGACGGGCACCTTGTCCGGAGGAAGCCCGAGCAACTCGATCGCCTTGCGCACCACGACACCGTTGGCCTGGTGCATGTACCAGCGGCTGACCCGGTCGGGGTCGAAGTCATGGCCCACCGCGGGCTTGATGTGGGCCGGCCAGTCCTCCTCGAGCATGGCCATGTCGCGCAGGATCAAGGGCGCGAACTCCTCGCTGACCCTCCGGGCGTCCATGAAGAACCGGTGATCGAGGACGTTCCCGCTGGTCGTGTGGGCGAGGCCGCCGCCGGCCGGGTAGGTGACCAGCGCCGTGTCGGGATGGGTCTCGTACCGCACCGAGCACAGTCCCCGGCGGGGTCGGCGCGGGTCTGCGGGCACGCCTCGCCACACCGTCGCCCCGGCGCCGTCGGCGAACATCAGCGGGACCAGCCAGTCCATGACGGTGCCCTCGTGGCGATCCTCGTGGTACGCGGCGGCGCTCTCGGGGCCGTAGTAGGCAGACACGCAGTTGCTCGCCACCACGAGCGCGGTGGCGGGCGCCGTTGCTCCCACGTAGGCCGCCGCCGTGCGCAGGCCGGCGGCGAGGCCGGCGCAGCCCAGGTTGTGGTGGACGAGATCCACGTCGCACCGCAGGCCCAGCTCACGCGTGATGAAGCGCAGATGGTCGGCACAGGCGATGGTGTCGGGTGTGGTCGAGACGTGGACGAGCACGTCGACGTCGTCCGCCGACGCCCCGGCGTCGTCGAGCGCCCGCGATGCCGAGCGCACCGCCAGGTCGCCGTCGTAGAGGCCACCGTCGTCCCGGCTGCGCTTCGTGGACCTCGCGAAGTCGAAGTCGAGCCGGCGCTCATGGATCCCCAGATGGCGTTCGACCCACTCCGGTTCGATCGGCCGCCCGTCCGGTCGCGCCGGCCGGAGGCGACGGAGGAGCGCCGCGTTGTCGACCCGATCGTCGGGAACGATGGACCCGACGCCCTCCAGCGTCATCGTGAACCTCGAACCAAGCCCGGAGATCGCGGTCGACATGTCAAGTCCCTCCATCGGTGGCCCGGCCGCCTGCGGGCGGGCCCGAACGGAGCCGGACCCTTACGACCGACACAACCACGGTGCGTAGCCGTCGCCCAGGGTCGAAGGCCCCGAGTCGCCCGTGCCGGGCGGCTCCACCCGGACGGCGACCGGTCGGGGGCGGTGCCGCCCCGACGTCTCCGACAGCGGAACGGGGGCGCGCCCGAACGGGACCCCCCGGGACCGGTGGCCACCGGTCCCGGGGGGTCGCCGGGGTCAGGCCACGGTGAACTCGGCCACCATGCCCTGGGTGAAGTGCGGGGGACCGTCGGGTGGCGGGCCGTCGACGCCGGTCATCCCCATGGGGATGAAGCACACGGCGATGTAGTCGCCGGGCTCCAGGTCGACCACCTTGTAGTCGCTGCTGCCGGGCGGGGCGAAGGCCGGGGCGCCGAGCATCGTCACCTTGGCCATCGCCTCGTCCTCGGGGAGAGCCAGCAGCTCCTCGGCGGTCTCGGTCACACCGTCGTTCCTCCGCACCAGGATCAGCTCGTGGACCTCGTGGCCCTCGTTGCTGAACTCGAAGCTGGTCGTGCCGGCCGCCATCTCGTCGGGGATGTCCGCGAACGAGTACTCCGTCGCCTCCACGGCCTGGCTGGTCCAGCCGCAGGTGTCGAGGTCGTACGCGTGGACCCGGTTGGATGCCGCCACGACGTCGGGGACGTCGAAGGCCGAGGGGTCGCCGGCGGCCACCTGGTCGACGGCCGCGGTCATGACCTCGATGTCCTCCCGGATCTCGTCGGGAGTG
This sequence comes from Acidimicrobiales bacterium, assembly GCA_035693765.1. Classification (GTDB taxonomy): domain Bacteria; phylum Actinomycetota; class Acidimicrobiia; order Acidimicrobiales; family VFJN01; genus ZC4RG19. The sequence goes on along the minus strand of DASSGC010000018.1, from coordinate 12,367 downwards.
ACGGCCACGACGTCGTCGACCAGCGGGCGCAGGGTCTGGTCGGCCCAGTCCTGCATCCCGGCCGCGATCTCCTCCTCGGTGGCGGTCGGGAAGTCGATCTCGGGTTCGGGCGCGGTCTCGACGGCGAGCGTCGCTGCGCAGTACGCCCCGTCGCCCGAGCCCCCGGCGGTGCCGGAACCGTCGGCCTCGTCGGTCGGGTCGGCATCGGCCGTGTCGTCGTCGTCGCCGCAGCCCGCCGCCACCAGCGTGGCGACGGCCAGGGCCGCCACGGCCGTCCTGAGCGAAGGTCGTCTCATCGTCGTGTCTCCTTGTCTTGGGGGTTGTCGGGCCGACGCGTGGGGCTGGGCCCGCCGAACCGCAGCTCCCACGCGTCGGCCAGATCTGTGAGGGCGGTCACGGCGTCGCCCTCGTAGGCCGAGCCGTGCATCGTCGCCAGCGTCCGTGGCGCGAAGTCCGCCAGGCGGCGCAACGCCGCCGGCACCGCCGGACCGGGCGGCGCGGTCCGCAGCTCGGCCTCGGCCTCGATGGCGGCGGTGACGAGATCGCCGGAGGCCAGCGGGGACCGGGGGCCGAGCTGGGTGAACAGGTCGCCGCACAGCACGGTGCGGGTCGTCTCCTCCACCAGGACCTGGGCCTCCATGTTGTGGGGCGCATGGGGCGTCGCGACCGCCACGACCCGCCGTCCGCCGAGGTCGATGGCCTCGCCCGGCGCCAGGGGGCGCGGCGGGCGATCGGCCATGTCGTCGAGCGAGACCCGGCACCCCCGCCGCCCGAACGCCACCTCGGCCGCCGGCGCGACGGCCAGCACGTGGTTCATGGCGCCGCACTCGTCGGCCTCGAGGTGGCCGAACGACAGCCAGCGCAACCGGGGCACGGGGAGGACCCGGGCCAGCGTGGCCACCACCGCGGGGAACATCGAGCGCAGACCGGTGTGGAACAGCAGGGGCTCGTCGGCCAGCACGAGGAACTGGTTCACGGTGAGGCCGCCGTGCTCGGGCAGCACGCCGGTCAGGTGCGTCGACAGCCGGTAGATGCCGTCGGCGATCTCGTCGAGCCGGGTGTCCATGGCGGCCCCTCCTTCCTGGCCGCACCATCCACACGGCTCATTAGCGAGCGCGAAGCGGTCCCGCGCCCATACCGTGTGGCCGGCGATGCCCAGCTCGTTCCGCTTCGGTCCGCCCTCGCCCCGGCCCGACCTCCTGACCCGCCCGCGGCTGCTGCGCGCCCTGCTGACCCGCTGGGAGCGGCGGGTGGTGGCGCTCGTCGGCGGTCCCGGTCTGGGCAAGACGACCGTGCTGGGTCAGGCGGTGGCCGAGAACCTGCTCGCGCCGCGAGGCGAGGACGTCTGGATCGGCGTCGAGTCCCGGGATGCCGAGTCCGACGGCCTGGGCCGGGCCGTCGCCCGGGCGGTGGGCGTCGGTGCCGAGCCGGGGCCCGATCCCTTCGGCGTCGCCGATCTCCTCTGGCAGCGGTCGCCCACCGCCGTGTGCCTGATCCTCGACGACGTCCATCTGCTCCCGCCGGGATCCCACGGCGCCCGCTGGCTGGCTCGACTGGTCGACCACCTGCCGGCCAACGCGCATGTCGTGCTCGCCGGTCGGACCCGCCCGCCACTGCCGCTGGCCCGCCTGCGCACGCAGGGCGCGGCCCTGGTGGTGGGCGAGGGCGACCTGCGCTTCTCCGACGAGGAGTTGGTCGAGTTCGGCGCCCGCCGTGGCGTCGATCCCGAGCGGTTCCACGACACCGGTGGATGGCCGGCCATGGCCGAGTTGACGGCAAGTGTCGAGCGTCACCTGGCCGGGGCGTACGTCTGGGAGGAGGTGCTCGAACCGCTCGGCGCCGAGCGCCGGCACATCCTGGCCGCGGTGTGCGACCTCGGCGGCGCCGACGACGGCCTGGCCTCGGCGGCGCTGGGTACGCCTGTCGACCTCGACCGGGCGCTCGACGGGGTACCGCTCGTGGCCGCGGGCGAGGACGGTTGGCGCGTCCCTCACGGCCTGTGGCGCGCCATGGGCGGCATCGGGCTCGACGACGCCGACCGGGCCGCGGTCCGGCGCCGGGCCGTCGAGCACCTGGTCGAGCGCGGACGCTACGACGACGCCTATGGCCTGGTGGCCGACGCCGGCCTGTGGCAGCTGGCTCCCGCGGTGCTGCGGGCGGCCTGCGTCGCCAGCGATCGGCCCACGTCGGGGCAGTTGCGGCGCTGGTTGTCGGTCAGCCCCGACGAGGTCCGAACGTCTCCGGCCGGCTGCCTGGCCGCAGGGATGCACGCCGCCTTCACCACGCCCCGCGACGCCGTCGGGCCGCTGCAGGTCGCCGTCGAGCGATGCCGGGCCGAGAGCGACGTCGACACCGAGCTCGGCGCCCTGGCCGAACTGGGTCGGGTGGCGTGGTGGAGCCAGGACCTGGCGGTCATCGTGCCGGTTGCCGTCCGGGTGAACGAGCTGGCCGAGACCGGACATCCCCTGGCCCGGGGGCTGGCCGCCTTCGGGCGCGCCGTCGCCGCCGATCTGGCCGGCGACGACGACGGTGTGCTGGCGGCCCTCGACGGCATCGAACCGGGGGTGCTCGACGCCGGATGGACCGCGTCGGCCCGGTGGTTGCGGGCGCGGATCCTCCTGTCGTCGGGTCGGCCCGCGGTCGCGCTCGATGTGCTCGACCACATCGACGCCGGGGCGGATCCGGTGATGCGGGCGATCGTCGAGAACCTTCGGGTGGGCGCGTTGTCCGGCATGGGGCGGGTCGACGAGGCCCTGGCCCTGCTGCCCCGAGCGACCGAGCTGCAGTCGGCGGCTGGGGTGGCCCACAACCGCCGGCTGGCGGTGATGTCGGCCGTCGCCGGGTTCGCCCACGTGGGCGATGTCGCCACCGCCCGGCGCTATGGGCGCGACCTGGACACGGCCGGCGCCGGCTGGGCCGACGGGTTCGGCGTTCCCGGCGCCCTCGCCGCAGCGACGCTGCTGGTGGCCGAAGACGACGAGGAGCAGGCCGGGGCCGTGATCCGTGGCGCCATCCGCGACCACGGCCTCGACCGTGGCGCCATGCGGCGGGCCTGGCGGGGGTCGCTGCCGCTCAGCTACGTGCTGGTACCCGAGACCCGTGAGCACTGGGATGCCGTCGCCCCGACGGGCGGGCTGGTCGTGCCGCGGCGGCTGTGCGCCGGTGTCGTCGCGGCCCGGTCCGGACGGCTCGACCAGCTACGCGCCCTCGAGCTGCCCGACCTCCAGATCGTGCGGGCCACGCTGCACCACCGCTTCGCCGCCGACCTCGCCGTCGGCCTCGCGGCCGCCGACCGGCCGGAAGGACCGGCGCTCCTCGAGATCCTCGGCGGGCCGGGCCGCGACGTCGTCCGGGCCCTGGCCGGGAGCAATCGCGATCTGGCCAGGCAGGCGCGCTCGTTGCTGGCCGCGGTGCCCGGTCCGCCGCCGGGGCTCAGCTACCTCGCCGTGCTCGGCCCCCTCGAACTGCGCCGCGACGGGCCCGGCGGTCCCGAGGTCGCCGACCCCGACCTGCGGCGCGAGCGGGTCCGGACCCTGCTGGCGTTCCTGGTCGGGCACCGGGTCACCACCCGGGCCGAGGTGGCGGCCGCGCTCTGGCCCGACCTCGACGAGCGGTCCGCCGCCAACAACCTCCGGGTCACCTTGAACTACCTGCTGCGGGTGCTCGAACCGTGGCGGCCGGCGGGCGAGCCCGGCTACTTCGTCCGCCTGGACGGCCCACGGGTCGAGCTGGTCACGGGAGGCGAGCTGCTGGTCGACGCCGATGCCTTCGACCGGCACGTCGAGGCGGCGGCCCGCGCCGAGGCCGACGGCACCCCGTCCGTCGCCCTCGAGCACCACCTCGGGGCCGTCGCCCTGTACCGCGGGCCGCTGCACGCCGACGCCCCCGATGCCGACTGGATCGACCTCGACCGCGAGCACTACCGCACCCGGTTCGTCCGGGCCGCCGTCCGAGCCGCGCAGTTGCTGCTCGGCCGCGGCGACCTCGATCGGGCCGAGCGCACAGCCCGCCACGCGCTCGCCGTCGACCGCTGGGCCGAGGAGGGCTACGCCGTCCTCACCGCCGCGGCCCTCGCACGCGGCGACCGCTCGGCTGCGCACCGCCACCTGGACCGCGGCCTGGCCGCGCTCGCCGAGCTCGGCGTCGAACCGTCCGAGGCCACCCACCAGCTGCGCCGCCGGATCCGCGCCTGACGCCCCGGTCCACCGCCGGCCACAGCGACCTGCGCGCCGCGACTGTGCCGTGGCGTGGACCACCGGCGGCACGCCACCACGTGTGACAGGTCCGATCACGTGTGCAGGAGGAAGCATGACCACCATCGAGCGACGCTCCGAGGCGCTGACCGCCGAGATGCTCGAACGGTTCGACGAGCGGGCGCCCCGCTACGACCGCGAGAACCGGTTCCTCCAGGAGGACTTCGACGAGCTGCGGGCGAGCGGCTACCTCGACATCGCCCTCCCCGAGGAGCTCGGCGGCGCCGGCCGCTCGCTGATGGAGGTCAACCGGCTGCAACGCCGGCTCGCGTACCACGCACCCGCCACCGCCCTGGCGGTCAACATGCACGTCTACTGGGTGGGGATGGCGGCCGACCTCGAACGCCTGGGCGCCCCCGGGGGTGCCTGGATCCTGCAGAAGGCCGCCGAAGGTGAGGTGTTGGCCGCGGGCCACGGCGAGGCCGGCAACGACGTCCCGGTCCTGATGTCGTCGGCGCGGGCCGATCGGGTGGACGGCGGCTGGGAGATCACCGCCCACAAGATCTTCGGCAGCCTGTCGCCGGTGTGGACGTACCTGGGCGTGCATGCCCTCGACACCTCCGACCCGTCGGGACCGCGCGTCGTGCACGGGTTCCTCGATCGCCGGGCGGACCGCTACCACATCGAGGAGACGTGGGACGTCCTCGGCATGCGGGCGACAGCGTCCCACGACACGATCCTGGAGCGGGCCTTCGTCCCCGACGAGAACGTGGCGATGGTGTGCCCGGCCGGCTTCGCCGGGGCCGGCCCGTTCCACGTCGCCCTGTTCGCGTGGGCGCTGCTCGGCTTCGCCGGGGTGTTCCTGGCGCTGGCCCAGCGGGCGTTCGACGAGGTCGTGTCCAAGCTCCCCGATCGGACCTCCGTGGCGCTCACGCGGTCGATGGCCCACCACCCCGAGGTCCAGCACGCCGTGGCCGAGATGCGCATCGCGCTGGAGGCGGCCGAGGCGCATCTCGACCGGGTGTGCGACGACTGGAGCAGCGGTGTCCAGCACGGCGACCTGTGGCCGCTCAAGATCCTGGCCTGCAAGCACCACGTCGTGTCGCAGGCGTGGTCTGCGGTGGACACCGCCCTCGACGTCAGCGGCGGAGCGGGGATCTTCAAGCGCACCCGCCTCGAGCAGCTGGTCCGCGACGCCCGCCTGGGTCGCATCCACCCCGGCAACGCCATGCTCACCCACGAGGTCGTCGGCAAGCTGAGCCTGGGCATCGACCCCGACGAGCAGCCTCGCTGGGGCTGACGATCAGGGCAGGCCACGGCCGATCTCCCGTGGCGGCGGTCGTGGGAGACGCGGGCTCAGCCCACGACCTGGTGGAGCTCCACGAGGTTGCCGGACGGGTCGGTGACGAACGCCTGGCGGCTCGCTCCCACCGGCTTCGGGTCGGTCACCTCGACGTCCCGGCCGCGCAGCTCCGCGACGGTGCCGTCGAGGTCGTCGACCAGCAGGGCGAAGTGCTGACCGAGCCCGGCCGGTGGTCGGCCCTCGATGAGGTGGACCTGCTGGCCCCCGGCGTCGAGCCACGCGCCGCCGAACCCGAAGGCCGGTCGGTCGCTGCGGGGCACGAGGCCGAGCACGTCGGTGTAGAAGGCCATCGCCGCCTCGACGTCATCGACGTTGATGGACACGTGGTGCACAGCGAGCGGTCGCACCACCCCAGTATCGCCCACCGATGAGTTCGCAGGGCGGGGCCCGTCTGACCGGCATGAGCACGCAGACGGATGTTCGCGGCCGCGCCCGGCCGCTCGTGTCGCGGGACCTCGTCCCGCACGACGGGGCAGCGGCGATACACACCGACGGGCTGGCCCGCCGCTTCGGTGAGATCACCGCGGTCGACGGGATCGACCTCACGATCCCGACCGGCGAGATCTACGGCTTCCTCGGGCCCAACGGGGCGGGCAAGTCGACCACGGTGCGCATGCTGTGCACCCTGCTGGCGCCGACCGGCGGCCGCGCCCTGGTGGCCGGCTACGACGTCGCCAGCGACCCCGGCGAGGTGCGGCTGCGCATCGGCGTGGCGTTGCAGGACGCGGCGCTCGACCCGAGGCAGACGGGCGCCGAGCTGCTCCGCCTCCAGGGTCTGCTCTACGGCCTGCCCAAGCGGGCGCTGGCGCGGCGGGTCGCCGAGCTCGGCGAGCTCATCGACCTCGCCGACGCCCTCGACCACCCGATCGCCACCTATTCCGGCGGCATGAAGCGCCGCCTCGACCTGGCGGCGGCGCTCGTGCACAACCCCCACATCCTGTTCCTCGACGAGCCCACCACGGGGCTCGACCCGGTCAGCCGGGCGAGCGTGTGGTCGGAGGTCCGGCGGCTCAACCGCGAGCTGGGCATGACCATCCTCCTCACGACCCAGTACCTGGAGGAGGCCGACGAGCTCGCGCACCGTGTCGGCATCATCAACCAGGGCCGCCTCGTGGCCGAGGGCACGCCGGAGGAGCTGAAGCGCACGGTGGGCTCGGACGTCATCGTCGCCCGGATCGAGGGCGACCCCGCCGCCGTGTGCCCCGTGGTCGAGGCCGTGCCGGGTGTCGAGAGCGTGGAGGTGCACGGCGGCGAGCTGGTCATCGCCACCGCCAGCGGACCGGCGACGATCAGCCCGGTCGCCGTGGCGCTGGCCGGATGCGAGGTGCCGGTGCGCGAGCTCACCTTGCGCACCCCCACGCTCGACGACGTGTTCCTCGACCTGACCGGCAGTCACATCGAGCACGACGGTGCCGCGCCCGCGGAGGTTCCGGCATGACCACCGTCACCGACGTCCTGTCCCCGACCGGGGAGGCCGAGGTGCTGCGGCCCCGCCCCGCCGGGTTCGCCCACGACCTCGCCGCCATCGCCGGACGCGCCCTGCGGGCGGTGCCCCGCGAGCTCGAAGGCGTGCTCCCGCCGGTGTTCATCGCCGTGTTCTTCTTCCTGGTGAACATCGCCACCCTCGAGCGGGTCACCGAGAACGTCCCCGGGTTCGACTACACCTCGTTCCAGATGGCGACCGCCGTCCTGCTGGGCGTCACCGGCGTGTCGCGCGCCCCTGCGCTGGTGCTCGACGTGCAGGACGGCTACCTCGACCGGCTCCTGCTCACGCCGGTGCGGCGCAGCGCCATCCTGGTGGGCCACATGGCCGCCGACGTGGCGGTCGCCGTGGTCCTGACCGTGCCGATCGTGGCGCTGGGGCTCGCCCTCGGCGTGCGCTTCGAGGGTGGCCCCCTGGGGGTCCTGGCCTTCGTCGCGCTGGCATCGTTGTGGAGCCTGGCCTTCGCCGGGTTCGGCTACGCCATCGCGCTCAAGACCGGGAACCCGGCGGCCGTGAACTCGACCTTCCTGCTGTTCTTCCCGTTCCTGTTCCTCACCTCGTCGTACGTGCCGCGCGACCAGCTCTCCGGGTGGCTCGACACGGTGGCCGGCCTCAACCCGGTCACGTACCTCCTCGCGGCCCTGCGCTCGCTCGTGATGGGCGAGGGCTGGCAGGGGGGCGACCTGGCCGCGGCGCTCCTGGCGGTCGCGGTGGTCGGGGCGGTCAGCACGTCGCTCTGCTTCGCCGCCCTGCGCGGCCGGGTCGCCCGGGGCTGACCGGCGGCCACGTCGCCGCGGCGCCTGCTGCGGTCGGTGGGCGCGCCACGATGTGGTGACGAGCGTCACAAAAGCGGGCGATCGTTGGGTACCGTTCAGGGCGCGGGCGGCCGAATCGGGGAGGGACGATGGGTTCCGATGGCCGGCTATACAGCATCACTCGCCGGGGCTTCCTGCAGGGCGTCGCGGCGGTCGCGATAACGCCGCCGATGCTCGCCGCGTGCGGCGGCGACGAGGAGGAGTCGTCGCCGTCGACCGCGGCGCCCGAGGAGGTGGGCGCGCCGTCCACCACGGTGTTCGAGGAGCCGGCGTCCCGCCTGTCGGGCGACCTGACGATCCTGATGTGGAGCCACTTCGTGCCGAGTCACGACGAGTGGTTCGACACGTTCGCCCGCGACTGGGGCCAGAAGGTCGGCGTCAACGTCACGGTGGACCACATCAACACCGCCGACGTCCCCGGCCAGATCACCTCGGAGATCTCGGCCGGCTCGGGCCACGACCTCATCCAGCACATCGCGGCCATCCCGCAGTACGAACCGAGCGTCCTCGACCTGACGGACGTCGTGAGCGAGGCCGAGAGCCGCTACGGCGAGATGCTCGACCTGTGCCGTCGGTCGAGCTTCAACCCGAACACCGAGAAGTTCTTCGCCTACGCCCCCGGTTGGGTGCCCGACCCCGGCAACTTCCGCCGCTCGCTGTGGGAGCCGGTGGGCCTGCCCGACGGGCCCACGACCTGGGACGAGCTGCTCGAAGGCGGCAGGGAGATCCGCGAGAGCCAGGGCGTCCAGCTCGGCATAGGCATGTCGCAGGAGATCGACTCGAACATGGCCGGGCTGGCGCTGCTCTGGTCGTTCGGCAGCGCCGTCCAGGACGAGGACGAGAACGTCGTCATCAACTCGCCGGAGACCGTCGCGGCCGTCGAGTACATGGCCGAGCTGTTCAAGGGCGCCATGACCGACGAGGTGTTCGCGTGGAACGCGGCGTCGAACAACCAGGGCATGGCCTCGGGCTCGCTGTCGTACATCATCAACTCGATCTCGGCCTACCGCACCGCGCAGGAGCAGAACCCGGTGGTCGCCAACGACGTGTTCTTCGTGCCGGCACTCGATGGCCCGGAGGCGCAGTTGGCCGCGCAGCACGTGCTCTACAACTGGATCGTCCCCAACCACGCGGCCAACCCCGACGCGGCAAAGGAGTTCCTGCTCCACTACACGGCCAACTACGACCACGCCACGTACAACTCGAAGCTCTACGACTTCCCCGCGTTCGTGGACCGGGTGCCGAACCTCGACGCCTGGGTGGCGGAGGACCCGTTCGGCTCCGAGCCCTCTGACAAGCTGGCGTTCCTGAAGCTCGACGACGCGGTGAAGTGGACGACCAACATCGGGCATCCGGGGCCGACGAACCCCGCGGTCGGCGAGGTGTTCGGCACGAACATCATCCCCAACATGCTCGCCAACGTGGCTCGGGGACAGATGGACCCGGAACAGTCCGTGGCCGACGCCGAGCGCCAGATCACGACCGTCTTCGAGCGCTGGCGCAGCCAGGGGCTGGTCGGCGGCTCGCGCTGAACGGGGGACCCGTGGCCGTCGCAGTCGAGACCGTGGGCCTCACCAAGGTCTACCCCGGCGCCAGCAAGCCCGCCGTCGACCACGTCGACCTGACGACCGAGGAGGGCGAGTACCTCGTCCTCCTCGGTCCGTCCGGGTGCGGCAAGACGACCCTGCTCCGGATGATCGCCGGCCTCGAGCAACCGACCGACGGCGAGGTCCGCATCGGCGGCGACGACATGAACGGGCTCCCGCCCCGGGCGCGTCGCATCGCCATGGTGTTCCAGAGCTACGCGCTGTACCCCCACAAGACCGTCCGCCAGAACATCGAGTTCCCCCTGCGGGCGGAGCGGATGCCACCCGAGAGGCGGCGGGAGCGCGTGGAGTGGGCCGCCGACCTCCTCGGCCTCGCCCTGCTCCTCGACCGCCGGCCGCGGCAGCTGTCCGGGGGCGAGCGCCAGCGCGTCGCCCTGGCCCGCGCCCTCGTGCGCGAGCCGAGCGTGTTCCTGCTCGACGAGCCGCTGTCGAACCTCGACGCCAAGCTGCGCGCCGTCGCCCGCGACGACCTGAAGGAGTTCCACGAGCAGGTGCCCTCGACCACCATCTACGTGACCCACGACCAGGTCGAGGCCATGGGCATGGGCGATCGGATCGTGGTGATGCTCGACGGCCGGGTGCGACAGGTGGGCCCGCCGCAGGCGGTCTACGAGCGCCCGGCCGACACCTTCGTCGCCACGTTCCTCGGTTCGCCGCCCATGAACCTGATCCCGCGTGACGACGTGATCGTCGGGTTCCGGCCCGAGAAGGCCCTGCCTGCCGAGGCACTGGCCGGGGATGTCGAGGGCCACCGCCGCTGGACGCTCGAGGTGCAGCGCATCGAGCACCTCTCGGGCGACCGCCACCTCCACGGGCTCGCCGAGGGCCTGGGGAAGCCGACGCCCGTGATCGTCCGGCTGCCCGCCACCGTGCTCACACCGATCGAGACCGGGACCACCCACGACTTCGTCATCCGTCACGACGACCTCTGCTACTTCGACGCCGAGACCGAGCAGGCGCATGAGGGCCCGGGCGACTGACCGCGAGGGGGTCCTCTCCCGGCTGATGCTGCTGCCGGCGATCGTCTACATCCTGGCGCTCGTCGCGGCGCCGTTCGTGATCGCCATCGCCTACAGCTTCAGCGACGTCACCGCCGGCAACCCGAGCTACGACTGGGTGGGCCTGGAGAACTACCGGGCCAACCTCGACGACCCCGTGTTCGGGCAGGCGCTGTGGAACACCTTCCTCTTCACGGCGGCGACCATGGTGCTCACGGTGGTGTTCGCCAACATCGTCGCCCTGCTGCTCACCGCCGAGTTCAAGGCGAAGCGGTGGGTGCGGTTCCTCGTGCTGCTGCCCTGGACGACACCGGCCGCCATCGGGGCCATCGCCTGGCTGTTCCTGCTGGACTCGTTGCTCAGCCCGATCGACTGGATCCTCCAGCAGGTCGGCCTGCTCGACGACAACCGGCACATGGTCTGGCTGGGCAGGTCGGGGCTGGCGAAGGCGTCGGTCATCGGCGTCCAGGTGTGGCGGCTCGTCCCGCTCGCGGCGGTCATCATCATGGCCGGGCAGACCGCCATCCCCGACGAGATCAACGACGCGGCGGCCGTCGACGGCGCGGGGTTCTGGCGGCGCCTGTGGGAGGTGACCCTGCCGCTGACCCTGCCGGTGATCGCGGTGGCCGTGCTGTTCGGGGCCATCATCACCTTCACGGACATGAGCCTCGTGCGCGTGCTGACGAACGGCGCACCGACCAACGAGACGCAGGTCCTCGCGAGCTGGGCCTACGTCAAGGGGATCGACGGCGGCAACCTGGCGCAGGGCGCGGCCGTGGCCGTGTTCCTGCTGCCGCTGCTGCTCGCGGCCACGATCGCGATCCTCCGTGCCGTGCGACGCTGGGAGGTGACCTAGTGCCCAGCTCCCGCGCCGGACCCGGGGCCGGTGCCCCGACGGTCGAGCAGCAGCGGCGGCGCGCCCGGCGGCGCCACGTCGCCTCGCGCCTCGCGGTGTACGGCATGGCGATCATCGCCGCGCTGGTGGCGTCGTTCCCGTTCATCGTCGAAGGCATCATGACGTTCAAGCGCGACCAGGACCTGTACGCGCCCGGCAACAACCCCTTCGTCTACAACCTCGACCCGACGATGGAGCACATCGAGTTCCTGTTCGCCGAGACGTCGTTCATGACGTTCGTCGCCAACACGCTCGTGGTCGGGGCGCTCGTCGTGGCCCTGACCCTGTTGCTCGCCCTGCCCGCCGCCTACAGCCTCGCCCGCATGCCGATGCGGTGGAGCGGATCGCTCGGCATCGCCATCTTCCTCGTGTACCTCATCCCGCCGTCGCTGCTGTTCGTGTCGTTCTCCCGGCTGGTGGCCAACCTGGGGCTGCAGAACTCGCGGTGGGCGCTGGTCGTGCTCTACCCGACCATCACCGTGCCGGTGTCCGTCTGGCTGCTCATCGGCTTCTTCAAGTCCATCCCCGCCGACATCGAGGAGCAGGCGATGGTCGACGGCTACAGCCGCTTCGCGGCGTTCACGCGCGTCGCGGTGCCGCTCGCGTTCCCGGGCATCGTGGCCGTGATCGTGTTCGCGTTCACGCTGTCCACCCACGAGTTCCTCTACGCCAGCGCGTTCATCTCGTCCACCTCGGAGAAGACCGTGAGCGTCGGCGTCCCCACCGAGCTGGTGCTCGGCGACGTCTTCCACTGGCAGGAGCTCCTGGCGGCGGCGCTGATCGTCGCGCTCCCGATCGCCTTCGTGTTCAACCTGCTGCTCGAGCGGTTCGTGTCCGGCTTCACCATGGGCGCCGTCAAGGGGTGAGCGCGCGCCGCCGTCATCGGTGTCGGTGACGCGATCGGTTGCCCAGCAACGCATCGCGTCACCGGAAGGTGCACCACGGCTGGTGTCCTCCGCCGCGGCGCGGAGGACCAAGAGGCCGAGCGGATAGGGCGCTCGCCAGGGCCTACG
>DASSGC010000017.1:0-2113 GCA_035693765.1 Acidimicrobiales bacterium | reverse complement strand
TTTGGCGTGGAAGCACCAGCTCCACAGCCCGGCCGACCGGCAACGCAGCACGGTGACACGCGCCGGCGTGACCCATCCGCTCGAGTCCCAAGAGGCGAGCGGATGGGGGAGCTCGCCACGGCCCACGCGTGGGGACCTGGCGTGGAAGCACCAGCTCCACAGCCCGGCCGACCGGCAACGCAGCACGGTGACACGCGCCGGCGTGACCTACCCGCTCACGTCCTCAGAAGGTGGCGGCCGGGCCGGGCCGTCCCGGCGCCCGTGGGCGGGGGCCGCGACGGGCGGCCGCAGCGTGGCCGGGCGGTCAGGTGGGCGCGTCGACCTCGGCGGCCGGGCCGGCGGGGACCGACTCGCCGGTCTCCAGCAGGGTCTTGAGGTCGGCCAGGAGGCGGGGCCACCCCTCGCGCACCATCTCGAGGACGGTGCTGCCGGGGTCGGCGTCGCCGTGCACGACGGTCAGCTTCACCATCTCCCCGGCCGGCTCGATGTCGAAGGTGACCCGCGACCGGCGCTCGGCGGCCAGCCTCGTGCGTACGTCGTCGTCGATCCCGTTGGCCGCGGCCCACTCGGGCGTGAACGTGTGCCAGGTGTACGACAGCCGGCGACCGGGCTCGGCGACGAGGACGACCTGGGCGGGATCGGCGATCTCGACGCCGTGGTCGTGCCAGACGACGGGTGACCCGACCTGCCAGTCCGAGGTCAGGGTGGTGCCCCAGTAGCGCTCGGTGAAGGCCGGTTCGGTCAGCGCCCGCCAGAGCTGCTCCGGGGTGGTGTGTATGTAGGTGGTGTACACGAACTCGGGTGTGGGCATGGCGGTGTCCTCCAGTGCTCGCTTCAGGTCCGCCAGGGCGTGGGCCCGGCGGCGGTCGTAGCGGTCGATCCAGCGCTCGGCGATGTCGTTGATGGGCGCGGCGTTGAGGTAGTGCAGCTTCTCCCGGCCGCGCCGGGCCGTCGTCACGAGCATGGCGGCCTCCAGCACGGCCAGGTGCTTGCTCACCGACTGCCGGGCCATGTCGAGACCGGCGCACAGCTCGCGGAGGCTCTGCCCGTTGCGCGTGTTCAGGGCGTCCAGCAGCCGGCGCCGGCTGGGATCCGCCAGCGCTCGGAAGACCTCGTCCATCGGCCACCTCACCGGTCGGGAGCGACCACTCCGCAGGGCACGACATGCAGCCCCACGGCTGCCTAACTTAGGCAGCCGTACGACTGCATGTCAACCGCGCCTCGGCAGCGGCTCGCTCATTCGCAGGTGTAGGCCCGGGCCTCGCCCGCCCCGCCCACGGCCTCGCCCACGGTCCCGGCGGCTCGCACCTTCGGGCAGGCGTGGACGCGGGCCGCGCCGGTCCCCGCCGTCCCGTCCGGGCCCGACACGCGCGCCGACGCCACCCGGGGCGATCCCGTGTGCGTCTCGTTCGCGCCGGCGAGGTGGGTGGCGCCGGTCGCCGCGACCAGCGCGACCGCTCCCAGCAACCGCATAGCCCTACGTGGCACCGACATCCCCTCCGCTCCGGTCGGACATCACGACCCCCAGTACGACGCGAAGCCGCCGGGCGGATCCACCCGTTCGGCAACTCGTCGCCGGACGCCGGCGGCTGCTGCCGCCGGTGTCAGCCGGCCTCGTCGACCGTGGCCATCGCGGCCTCGGCCGAGGCGAAGTGGCCGACGTCGATGCCGGTGGGCGTGCCGTCGCGACGCCAGCCCCGCCACTCGTGCCGGGCCCCGCCCTCGGAGACCGCCAGGCCCACGTGGCCGACCGGCTCACCCTGCTCGTCGGTCCCGACCCAGCTGTTCGTCGACGTCTGCCGCCATGTCAGTCCCATGGATCGAACATACGTTCGCACACCGGCGATGTCGAGAGCGGGTTCGTAGGGTCGTCCCTCCCCGGCGTGCGGCCGCCCGGGGCGCCGGGCGTCAGCGGCCGGACGCCCGGTCCCAGCGACCGTCGGCCCTGGCGGCGTCGACCTCGGCCAGACCCGGCGGCTGCATGCGCCCGGATGCCAGCAGGGCCTCGACCTTGGCGACGTTCACCGCCGACCAGTTGCTCCGCGGCCGGCGGGGTGTGTAGCGCTGCAGGATCCACGTGCCGTCGAGCGGCTTGCGATGGCCCGAGATCCAG
>DASSGC010000016.1:0-5834 GCA_035693765.1 Acidimicrobiales bacterium | reverse complement strand
CGTGTTCATGGGGATGGGCGAGCCGTTCGCCAACTACGAACGCACGTGGACCGCCGTCGAGCGCATCCACGCCGACCTCGGCCTGTCGGCGCGCCACCTCACGCTCTCGACCGTGGGCCTGGTGCCGGGCATCCGCCGGCTGGCCGGCGAGGACCTGCCCGTCAACCTGGCCGTCTCGCTGCACGCCGCCAACGACGCGCAGCGCGACGCGATGGTGCCGGTCAACCGGCGCTACCCGCTGTCGGTCCTCATGGCGGCGTGCGCCGACTACCTGCGGGCCAAGGGTCGGCGGCTGTCGTTCGAGTGGGCCCTCATCGACGGCGCCAACGACCGGCTGTCCGACGCCCGGGAGCTGGCGGAGCTGGCCCGGACGCTGCCGCTCGCCCCGCACGTCAACCTCATCCCGCTCAACCCGACGCCCGGCTACCCCGCCCGGGGCACGCCCCGCGCCGGGGTGGAGCGGTTCCGCCAGCAGCTCGAGGAGCTCGGCGTCAACGCGACGATCCGCCGCAACCGGGGCACCGACATCGACGCCGCCTGCGGCCAGCTCGCCGCCCGCGTGGAGCTGTCGCCCCGCCGCGCGGGCTGACCGCGCCGCCGCCGGAGCGACTGACCGCCCACTCGGCGCCCGCCCCGACCGGGTCGGCCCGATCGCGCCCGGCGCGACACCGCCGACCCGGTGCGGACCCCCACCTCCCTGCCGTGGGCCGTTCAGCGGACGAGCACCGTCATCCCGTCGCCGGTGCGGATCGCGTCGACCAGCACCTCGCCGGCCCGCACCACGGCGCCCGGCCACAGCACCGACCGCTCGATCGTCCCGTCCACCCGCGCCCCGTCGCCCACCACCGACGCCCCGCCGCTCGACGCCAGGTTGGCCGCCAGGTAGCGGGCCGGCGTCCCGCAGTCGTGGCACGGCCCGTCCCACCGCACGACCTCGACCCGGCCGGCCGCCAGGCAGTGCCGCCACGACACCTCCCACAGCCCCGACGGCGTGGGCGCCAGGCGGCTGACCTCCGTCCACGGCATGAAGGCCGCGGCCACCCTGCTGGTGGGGCCCAGCCAGTCGTCGCCGGCGACCAGCACGCGCAGCCGCTCCCGGTCCCAGCCGGCCGCCGCGGGGGCGAGGTCGCCGGGCGCCCACGTGTCGCCGTTCAGCACGAGGACACCCCGGCCGCCGATCCACGGGCGGAGCACGCCGAGGGCGCCGGCGGTGCCGCGCGCCTCGCCCTCCTCGACCGACAGGTGCACCCGGCCGTCGAGGTGCGCCTCGATCGCCGCGCGGTCGTGGTGCACGTTGACCGCGATGGCGTCGGTGGCGGTGCGCGCCCGCTGCAGCGCCAGGTCGACCAGCGCCGTGCCCCCGACCGGGCACAGCACCTTCGGGCGCAGCCGGGTCAG
Organism: Acidimicrobiales bacterium; assembly: GCA_035693765.1. Lineage (GTDB taxonomy): Bacteria > Actinomycetota > Acidimicrobiia > Acidimicrobiales > VFJN01 > ZC4RG19. Next base: position 4,436 of record DASSGC010000016.1, on the reverse strand, counting down.
GGGGCGCAGCCGGGCTCCCTCACCGGCCGCGAGCACGACGGCGCACAGGTCGGGCGGACCGGGGCGGGTTGGGTCGGGTCGCCCCGGCTGGGGCATCATCGCCGGCATGACCACCATCGTGCAGGGAATCTCGGGACTCCGTGACCTCGTGGGGCAGCATCTCGGCTACAGCGACTACGTCGAGGTCACACAGGAGCAGGTGAACCTGTTCGCAGAGGCGACCGGCGACCACCAGTGGATCCACGTCGACGTCGAGCGGGCCCGCAAGGAGAGCCCCTTCGGCGGGCCGATCGCCCACGGCTACCTCACGCTGTCGATGGGCCCCCGCCTGGTGCCCCAGGTCGTGGTGGTCCGGGGCATCTCCATGGCGGTCAACTACGGCTGCGAGAAGGTGCGCTTCCCGTCGCCCGTGCCGGTCGGCGCCAAGCTGCGCGTCGGGGTCGAGCTGCTCGACGTGACCGACGTCAAGGGCGGCGTGCAGGTCACCATGCGGTTCACGTTCGAGTGCGAGGGTGCCCCGAAACCCGCCTGCGTGGCCGAGAACGTCTTCCGCTACTACGAGTAGCGCCCTGGAGCGCCGGCGGAGGCGGGTCAGGCCGACAGGCGGGCCCGCACCGCAGCCCACCCGGGGAGCGCCCGGACGGACGCCAGGTCGGGCTCGCCGTCGAGCACGCCGGGGGCGTGGAAGCCGGCGTCGACCGCGGCCTCGATCCAGCGGAGGGCTTCCTCGGGCGACCCGGCCCGGGCCCACGAGCACGAGACCTCGAAGGCGGTCTGCGCCGGGCTCTGGGGCCCGGCGGCGAACACCTGCTCCCCCACCTCGGCCGCGGGGCGGAACCGCTCGGCGTAGTGCAGGTGGGTCTGGAGGCCGCCGGCCGCCTCGACCCCCGGCCGGCCGGAGGCCACCAGCCGGGCGGCGACGGGCACCGCCCGCCCGTGGTCGGCCAGCAGCGTCGCGGGCACCAGGTTCGGCGGGCCGCCCGGCTCGGCCGTGTACGCGGCCTCGAACAGATCGTCGACCATCTCGACCGGCCCGCCGGCCGCGAGGGTGATGCTGGCCTGGAGGAAGGCGCTGCCCGGGCTGCCGGAGTGGCGCATCACCGAGGCGGCGCGGGCGCTGTCACCCGAGCGGAGCGCGTTCCAGGCCCGGGTCTCGGCCTCCCCGCTCGACAGCTTGGGCGTGAGGTCGGGGACGGCGTCCCTGGGCGGGACCACCGACAGGTTGGCCCGGCTGCGGCCCCGGCGACGGCCGCGGCCGGGGCGGCCGCCACCGGGCCGGCCCTCGGGCGCGTCGACGTCGAACGTGCCGGAGCTCTGACCCTCCCGCAGGTCGCGGAAGTTCACGTAGGCGAAGAAGCCGAAGTACAGCAGGCCGATCAGCCCGAACCGCCCGTCACGGAACGTCACGAAGCCGGCGACGATGGCGGCGGCGATCGAGAGGCGGCAGGCGTTCTCGAAGCCGACCAGCGTCTCGGCCACGTGCCCGCCGTCGAGCGGGCGGATGGGCAGCAGGTTGAACACGGCCCACCAGATGCTCACGAGCTGCAGCCAGTAGAGGATCGGCCACCAGCTGAAGCCGTCGTAGCCGTCGAGCGCCCAGTTGAAGCCCTGGCGGTCGCCCCAGTTGCTCTCGAGGGCGATGCGGGCGGGGATCCCGAGCACGAGGAGCTGGGTCAGCGCGCCCGACACGCTGACCGCGACGGCCTTGCCCTTCGACAGCACGCGGCGGCCGCCGCCGGTGGGCACGGTGAACCCACCGAATCCGTGGAGCACGATGGCCGACCGCTGCCCGAGCGCCCGGTAGGTGAGCGCGTGCCCCATCTCGTGGAACAGCACCGACACGAACACGATCACCACGAAGGCGAACACGACCCACAGGGGCTCGATGTTGATGCCGAACAGCGCGGCGACGATGACGAAGAACGGCTCGACCCGGACGGGGACGCCGAAGATGCGGAAGTGGGCCTTGGCCACGGAGGGCAGCGTAGGCGCGGCGGGCCGGGCGGTGGTCATTGGCGGAGGTGCCCGCCCGCGGGCGGGCGGCGGGCCGGCGCCCCCCGCCGCCAAGGGGGCCGGACCGATTGATCGGGCCGGCCGGGTCGCCCGTACGATGACCGGGGATGGCCCGCTTCACCATGCCGGAGACCCTGCCCGAGGGGGACGAGAAGGTGACGGCGGTGCGGTCGATGTTCGACGCCATCGCCCCGCGCTACGACCTGGTCAACCGCATCATGACCTTCCGCCTCGACGTGCGGTGGCGGCGGCTGGCGGTCCGCTCGCTGGCGCTGCGGCCCGGCTCGGTCGTGCTCGACCTGGCCTGCGGGACCGGCGACCTGTGCCGCGAGCTGGAGGCGTCGGGCCTGGCGCCGGTGGGCGTCGACCTGAGCTTCGGCATGCTGGCGGTGGCCCGGACCGACGCCCCCCTGGTCGAGGGCGACGCCCTGCGCCTGCCCGTGCCCGACCGCCGGGTCGACGGCGTGACCTGCGGGTTCGCCCTGCGGAACTTCGTCGAGCTGGCGCCGTTCTTCGCCGAGCTGGGCCGGGTGCTGCGACCGGGCGGGCGCATCGCCCTGCTGGAGGTGGCCACGCCGCCCAACCGGGTGCTGCGGTGGGGCCACGGCGTGTACTTCGGCAAGGTGGTCCCGCGGATCGGCGGCCTGCTGTCCGACCCCGCCGCGTACCGCTACCTGCCCCGGTCGGCCGCCTACCTGCCGGCACCCCCGGCGATGGCCGGGATGATCGCCGCCGCGGGCTTCGCCGGCGTCGAGCGCCGCCTCCTGTCGGGCGGGGTGGCCCAGCTCCTGACCGCCACCCGCCGGCCGTGACCCTCGTCGCCCGCACGCGCCGGCTCGACGCCGACGTCGACCTCGTGGCGTTCGCCGGGCCGGACGGCTTCGTGTTCGAGCGGGGCCGGGCGGGTGTCGCCGGGCGGGGCCGGGCCCTCGGCCTCGACTGGCCCGGCGGCGACCCGCCGGGCGCCGCCCGGGCGGTCGCCGCCGCGCTGGCGGCCATCGCCGCGGACGACCCCGTCGGCGTGCCCGGCACGGGCCCGGTGGCGTTCGGGGCGCTGCCCTTCACGCCCGGCGGCGGGGCGACGTTCGTCGTGCCCGAGGTGATCACCGGCCGGGCCGAGGACGGCACCCGGTGGATCACGGTCGTCGCCGACGGCGGCACCGGCGGCGCCGGCGTGCCCGACCCCGACGCCGTGACCCCCGCCGACCTGGTGGCCCCGGCTCGGCCGGGCCCGCAGCCCACCCGCTACACGGTGACCGCCGACCGCCCGCCCGAGGACTGGTGCGACCTCGTGGCGGCGGCCACCAAGGAGATGGCCGCCGGCACCTTCGAGAAGGTGGTGCTGGCCCGCCAGGTCGACGTGGCCGCCGACCGGCCGCTCGACCGGCAGGCCGTGCTCGACCGGCTGCGGCGGACCTATCCGGGCTGCCACATCCTCGCCGTCGGCGGCTTCGTCGCCGCCAGCCCGGAGCTGCTCGTGTCGGTGGCCGGCGACGTCGTGCGGTCGCACCCGATGGCCGGCACCGCACCCCGGGGCGGCGACCCGGCGACCGACCAGCGGCTGGCCGCCTCGCTGCTGGCCTCGGCCAAGGACCGGCACGAGCACCAGGTCACCATCGACATGGTCCACGACACGCTGCTCGGCTGGTGCTCCTACGTCGACTACGAGGCCGAGCCGTCGATCGTCGCGGTGGCCAACGTGCAGCACCTGGCCACGCTGGTGGAGGGGCGGCTGTCGCAGCCGGCGCCGTCGGTGCTGGAGCTGGTGGCCGCGCTCCATCCCACGCCGGCCGTCGCGGGCCGGCCCCGGGACGTGGCCGTGGCCTGGATCGCCGGCCACGAGGGCATCGACCGGGGCCGCTACGCCGGGACCGCGGGGTGGGTCGACGCCCGGGGCAACGGCACGTGGGCGGTGTCGATCCGGTGCGCGGAGATCGACGGGTCCACGGCCCGCGTGTGGGCGGGCAACGGCATCGTCGTCGACAGCGACCCCGCCACCGAGCTGGCGGAGACCCGGGCCAAGCTGCAGGCGCTGCTGTCCGCACTCGTCCGGCCCTGATCGTCGCCGGGCGTGCGACGCCGGCCGGGGCGGCCGGGGTGGCCGGACGGGGCTACGGGCCGCCCAGCGCGGCCTCGACCGCCGCCGCGACGGCGCCGTCCACGACCTGGTGGGCGACGGTGTTGGCCGCCCGGTCGGTGGGCACCACCAGCACCTGGACGCCGCCCTTGGCCACGGCGCCGGCCACCTCGGCGCCGACGTCGGCCGCCGCGTCGAGGCGGCGGGCGTCCGCGCCGTAGGCGGTGGCCAGGGCGACCAGGTCGAGCCCGTGGGGCGTGCCGAACAGCGCCTCGAAGCGGTCCGTGGGCAGCGCCCGTGCCTGCGGGAGGAAGGAGAAGATGCCCCCGCCGTCGTTGTCGACCAC
>DASSGC010000015.1:0-3013 GCA_035693765.1 Acidimicrobiales bacterium | reverse complement strand
CGCCCAATCCACACCCGCCCCGCCAGCGAATTCACGTGAACTATCGGGGCTAGTACGCAGCTCGGGCATCAGGTTCCACAAGCTCGACTTCATCGCGCCCGAACTGAACGGCCGGGTCGGCGAGAGCGTTGAGGTTCGCTTCAGACCTCACGACGACACGTCCATCGAGGTGTTCACCTCCGGTCGACACCTGTGCACCGCCTATCCGCAGAACGCGTTGAGCGAAGAACAGAAGGATGTCGTGCGCCAGCTCGATGGGACCACCCGAGCGCCAGTGGCATGGGACCACTTCATCGGGGTGTCAACGTCGGCGGCGGGATGATCGCGGGGCGGGCATGGAGGGGTCAAGCGCGTCGTCGCTCGTGGTGACGCCGGGCTTCTGTCGTTGCCGGTAGGACTCGCCGTCGAGGACGAGCTCGTGTGCGGCAGATTGGAGCCGGTCGATGGCGGACTGGGCGAGTAGCGGGTCGGCCATGTAGCCGAGCCACTCGACGGGTTCCCGGTTGGAGGTCACCACGGTGGCGGCGGCGCGGTGGCGTTCGACGATGAGCTCGTAGATGTCCGCTGTGTCGAGCGCGTCGAGGGCCTGGAGCGCGAAGTCGTCGACGATGAGCAGGTCGGCGCGCAGCAGCTTGCGCATCTCAGTGTCGTGACTGTTGTCCAGACGCGAGGCGCGCAGTCGCTTCAGCAATCGGTCGCAGCGTTCGAAGTGCACGCTGAAGCGGCGGCGCACGGCGGCGTGGCCGAGCGCGGTGGCCAGGAACGTCTTGCCGACCCCGACGGGCCCCATGATCACGGCGTTGTGGCCCGAGTCGACGAACCGCAGCGAGCACAGCTCGTTCCAGACGGCGTGGTCGTAGGTGACCTTGGCGGTGGCGTCCCAGCGGTCCAGGTCATGGTCGCATCGAGCCCGGCGGCCCGTGCGCGTCGGTCAGCTGAGGTGGTCTCGCGTCGGGTGACCTCATCGGCGAGGACGAGTTCGAGGAACTCGGCGTGACCGAGACCGCCGGTCTGCGCGAGCGCGAGTCGTTCGGGGAGGGTGTCGAGGCAGCGGCCGAGCTTCACGCGGCGCAGCAGCGCCCGCAGCTCGGGGGTGACAGTCGGCGCGGTCATCGTGCACCGCCCTTGGCGCGGGTGGCGAAGTGGTCGGGGTCGCGAGCGAACCGGCCAACGACGACCACGCCGGGCAGCGACGGCTGCGCTGTTGTCGTCGTCTCGGTGCCGCGCACGAGCATGCGGCCGATGAGCCCGACGTTGACCTGCTCGTGCTCGAGCGCTGATGCGCAGGCGGCGTCGACGCGGGCTGGGCCCCACTTCTTGACCAGCCCCAACAGCGCGTAGACCTGGCGCATCTTGGTCCAGGGCATCGGGATGTCCAGCAGCGCCGACGCGTAGGCGCCGATGGCGGGGCCGTGCTCGGCTGCCATCGCGCGCAGCCGGTCGAGGTCTCGCATCGCGTACACCGTCTTGTTCGACGGCAGGTCGTCAGGATCCGTCGAGCGGTGGCCTGGTTGCTGGCGGGGATGGACCTTGATGAGCTGGCCACGGTGGAAGACACGCACGAGCGTGCGGTCGGCGCGCACTTCGACCCGGGCGCCGATCAGTGCGCCGGGGATCGAGTAGAGCGACCGGGCGACCTCGATGTGATGGTCACGGTGGACCTTCGCGGTCGTGTAGATCGGGACGTCGTAGAGCTCGGTCGGTGCCGGCAGCAGACGCGGCTGCTCCTCAGCGGAGAACACCTCGGCTGGTCGCTGCTGGGTGGTGCCATGCACTCGCAGCCCGGCCCGCTCCCGGCACCACGTCTCGGCCCGACGCTGCGCGTCGGCGAGATCGACGAACTCCTCGCCGGCGAAGAACGAGCCGCGCACGAACTGCACCTGCCGCTCCACCCGCGGCTTGTCCTGCGGTGAGCGCACCCGAGCGGGATCGATGACGAACCCGCGGGCCTGCGCGTACTCGACGAAGGCCTGGTTCAGACGGGGCTCGAGCGCATCGGCGCCGTCGACGATCGCCGACATGTTGTCCGGGATCAGTGTCTTGAAGACGCCGCCGAAGAACGCCCAGGCCGCCTCGCCAGCCGGCGATCACCGCCTCGGTCGTCTGCTGGAACGTCAACCACACGAAGCAGTGCCGGCTGACACACGCCGTGAAGATCAACGCGTGCACCACGCGGTTGCGGCCCGCCGCCGGGTCGCAGATCAGGCCCATCCGACCGAAGTCGACCTGCAACTCGTCGCCAGGCTCGCCGTCGTTGACGCGCACCGTTGATCCCTGACCGCGTCGTCGACCGAGGACCTCGGCGATGTAGCGCTGCACCGTCCGCGACGGCACCGCGATCCCGCGCCGGCACAGCAGCTCGGAGATCTTCACGCCCATGAGATCATCGGCAACCCACGCGACGATCTCGTCGTTGTGCACCTCCAGCAGCCGCCACACCTCGCCGTGCCCGTCGAGGCGATGCGGGCGCACCGCCTCGACTACCAGGCCGATGAACACGTCGGTCAGCTGCCCGTCACCGCCATCTCGAACCAGGCCAAGCCCGACCGCGGCATCCACGTAGCGACGCACGGTCTTGCGGTCGAAGCCGACCAGCCGCTCGGTCGCTCGGATGCCCTCGCCGGCCAGCCACAGCCGCAGCACCTCTCGAACCTCAAACACTCGGACCTCCCTGAACGCCATAGCCGCCTCCCGGCCCGCTGATCGGACGGCGGCAACCTGACCGTCAGCAGGACCGACGGTGGTGGACCCCGAGTGGTCCCATCACTGGCGCTGAGGTGGTCCCATCACTGGCGCTGGGGTGGTCCCATGCTCCTGGCGCTCAACGCTCTCAGGTGGTCCCATGCGGCTGGCGGGCGACAAGCGGCTCGGCATTCCAACGCCTTGCCAACGGCTATCTACTTGCCCCTGAAATAGTGGGTGGTGGCGGGCGTTGAGAGGCCGCTGGGTGGCTCGGTGCGGCTCGCCGTGGGGCTTCTATGGTTCCGTTTCGGCCTTTGTTTCTGGCTTTCCC
>DASSGC010000014.1:0-4031 GCA_035693765.1 Acidimicrobiales bacterium | reverse complement strand
ACTGAAAGTAGGCTGACCCCCATGGCCCCTCCCCAGCCGCGAGGTGGCGACCGCCGTGGCGGTCGCGAGATACCCCCGGGCGCCCGTCGTCGCCCCACCTCGGGCGCGGGCGGCGGTGGCCGGAGCGGAGCTGGTGCGCGTGCGGCCGGCGCCGGGGGAAGGTCGCGCTCGGGTGCCGGCCGCCAGGCCGGCGACGCCTCCCGGGGTGGCCGGGGCCAGGGATCGGCCGGCTTCCGGTACGGCGCAGAGCGTGGTGACGAGCGGGCCGGTCGCGGCGGAGCGAACCGGGCCGCTCGCGGTCCGGGCGCCGCACGGACCGGTGACGGAGGCCGGTCGCGCGGTGCCGGCGACGCCCCGATCGCCCGCGGGCCCGGCGCGTCCGGCCGCTCTGCGGGCAGGCCGCCGCGGCCGGGCGGTGGCGGCCGGTACAGCGGGGCCGAGGATCGGCCGTCGCGGGGTGGCGAGGTTCGTTCGGGGCCCGGCGCTGATCGCGGCAGCCGCGGCGGTGACCGGCCGTCGCGCGGTGGTGCCGGCCGTTACGGCGGGGCCGAGGACCGCGCGGGCCGGAGCGGTGACCGGACGGGCGGGGGGAGCGAGCGTGGCCCGGGGACCGGTGGTGAGCGCTCGTCGCGTGGCGGCACCGGCCGTTACGGCGGCGGCGAGGATCGGCCGTCGCGGGGTGGTGAGGTCCGTCCGGGGCCCGGCGGTGATCGGGCCGGCCGTGGCGGTGACCGTTCGTCGCATGGCGGTGCGGGCGGTCGTTACGGCGGGGGTGCGGAGCGGTCGGGTCCTGGCGGTGACCGTTCGTCGCGTGGCGGTGCTGCCGGTCGTTACGGCACGCGTGACGAGAGCGTGGGCCGCAGCGGTGACCGGGCCGGGCGGGTGAGCGACCGGGGCACCGGCGGTCGTGGCGCGCCCGCCTCTGACCGAGGACCCAGGGGCGGTGGCGGCGATCGGCGGCCGCCGACGCCGCGTGAGCCGGGCCTGCGCGGTCCCCGGGCCTGGGGCGGCATCGCCCGCCGGGGCGCCGGTCGGGCGGCGACCGAGGCGTCGGACGCGTTCCGGGCCGCGGCGCCGTCCCGCGAGGACGCGGAGGCGCCGGAGGCCGCTGCGTGGCAGGCCGAGGAGTGGATCGACGAGGGCGAGCTCCGGGACGAGGCGAGCGGCGCCGTCGGGCGCAGCCGTGCGACCGGACGCCCGGACCGCCGGGCCGGCCGACCCGCCGGTGCCGACGCGGAGGAGCGCCCGGGCCGGGCCCGGCGCCCGTCGCCCGCCGGGCGCGGGGCGGGTGAGCCCGGCGACGACCTCGCGGCCGATGTGCGGAAGGCGGTGCCGGCCAACCGGGTCGAGCGGTTCGAGTCCCGCCTGCGCGACGCCTCGGACGCCTTTCGCCGCGAGCGCTACGAGGACGCACGCCGCATGCTCCGGCCACTGGCCGAGCAGGCGCCCGGCGCCTCGTCGGTGCGTGAGCTCTACGGCCTGACCCTCTACCGCCTCGGGCGTTGGGCCCAGGCCCAGCGCGAGCTGGAGGCGTTCCGCACGCAGACCGCCAGCACCGAGCAGCATCCCGTGCTCGCCGATTGCTACCGGGCGCTCGGCCGCTACGCCGAGGTCGAGGAGCTGTGGGAGGAGCTGCGCGAGGCGAGCCCCTCCGCCGAGCTCGTCGCCGAGGGTCGCATCGTGGCCGCCGGCGCCCTGGCCGACCAGGGTCGCCTGCCCGACGCCATCGAGCTGCTGGAGGCAGCCCCGAAGCGCACCGGGCGCCCCAAGCTCCACCACCTGCGGATCGCCTACGCGCTCGCCGACCTCTACGAGCGGGCGGGCGAGCTGCCGCGGGCCCGCGAGCTGTTCGGTCTCGTGGCCGACAGCGATCCCGACTTCGTCGACATCCAGGCCCGCCTGCGCGCCCTGCGCTGACCGGCGGCGACCCGGTTCGCACGAACCTCCCCCTCCACGCACGACCGGGGTGACGGCCGGGGTGGAGGACGGCCGTGCCGGCCGCCCCCCACCCGCCATCCGCGGCGGTCAGGGCGTGATGCGGCCGGCCCCGGCGCCGGCCGACACGATGCCCCGCACCGCCCCGGCGCTGTCGAGGCTGTAGGTGTACGGGATGCGGGCCACGCTGCCCGCGCTCTGGGGCGTGCCCGATCCGACGAACTGGTTGTTGCGCTGCACCAGGCTCCCCGCGTCGGAGTCGGCGTAGCCCACCAGGGTGGGATCCTCGACGTTCTCGAAGTAGTTGCCCTCGACGAGCACGCCCGCGTTCATCGTCGAGGCCACGCCGTACTCGTTGCCCGAGTAGAAGTTGTTGTAGACGTGCACCGGGTTGCCGAACCGCACGCGGGGGTGCCGGGTGCCGCTGCCGTCGAACCAGTTGTGGTGGTAGGTCACCCGCAGGTGCCCGACGTCCTGCGACGCGTTGTCGTCGCTGTGGCCGAGCAGCATCGACTTGTCGTGGTCGAACACCCGGTTCCACGACACGGTCACGTAGTCAGAGCCCCGCTTGATGTCGACGGCGCCGTCGAAGCCGTTGCTGAACGAGTTGTGGTCGATCCACACCCGCTGCGACATCTGGACGTTCACGGCGTCGTCGGCCCAGTTGCGGAAGCTGATGTTGCGGACGATGACGTTGCTGGCTTCGGAGATGTTGAGCCCGCAGCCCACGAGCGCGGCCCCGGGGTTGCCGAGCACCGACTTGTCGGACGTGACCCGCAGCATCCCCGAGCAGTTGATCGTGCCCGACACCCGGATCACCCGGGCGCCGCCGGCGGACAGCGCGCTCGACAGCGCGGACGCGCTGGTGACGGTGGTGGGGGCCGCCGATCCGCCGCCGGTGGTGCCGCCGCCCTGGGTCGCCCAGCCGGCGAGCCCCGTCGCGGAGCCGCCGCCACCGCCACCGCCGCCGCCGCCGCCGTCGGTGGGGCCGGCGGGGACGAGGCGCCACTGCTGGTTGGCGCCGCCGGTGGCGGGCCACTGGACCACGTCGCCGCCGTCCGCGGTCGACCAGGTCCAGACCTCCAGGGCCTGGCCCGAGTGCCGGTTGGTCAACGTCACGTAGCCGCCGCCGGCGTCGCCGAGGCGCCACTGCTGGTTGGCGCCGCCCAGGTCGGCCCACTGCACCACGTCGGCCCCGTTGGCGGTCGACCACCCGAAGACGTCGAGGGCCTTGCCCGAGTGCCGGTTGATCAGCCGGTACCAGCCGTCACCCGAGCTGGCGAGGCGCCACTGCTGGTTGGCCCCGCCCAGGTCGGCCCACTGCACCACGTCGCCGCCGTCGGCGGTCGAGAACCCCAGCACGTCCATCGCCTTGCCCGAGTGCCGGTTGACCAGCGTGTACCAGACATCCGTGGCCGGCGCCGCCTGCACGGGCAGCGCCCGCGCCGGCGCGGCGCCGGCGGGCGGGCGGGCGAGGGCGAGCGACACCAGCAGCGCGACCACCACGGCGGCGGCCCCGTTTCTGCGATGGCGCGCGGCGGTCAGGCCCATCGTCGACATCCCCTCGGCGAGTAGTGCGCCCCCCTGGGGGCCGGGCGGCGCTGCCCGGCGGTCCCCGTCCTCGCTCCTGCCGGACGTTCTAACAGTCGTTGACGTCAGGGTCAACAAGGGTGGGGTGTGCGAGGCTGTGACTGCGGGGAGCGTCCACTAGATTCGACGCCCAGAGCCGCACGACGTCACCGCGACGTCACAACGAGGGAGTCATGACCGTGGTGGACATCCAGAGCCTGCTGGGGGACGAAGCCGACAGCCTCCTCACCCACGAGTCGAAGGGGATCCCGCGCGACGACCTGCACCTGCCGGGCCCCGACTACGTCGACCGGATCGCGTCGCAGACCGAGCGGTCGCCCCAGGTGCTCCGCAACCTGCAGGCGGTGCACGACCACGGCCGCCTGGCCGGCACCGGCTACATGTCGATCCTGCCCGTCGACCAGGGCATCGAGCACTCGGCAGGCGCCTCGTTCGCGCCCAACCCGGCGTACTTCGATCCCGAGAACATCGTGAAGCTCGCCGTCGAAGGCGGCTGCAACGCCGTG
>DASSGC010000013.1:0-2125 GCA_035693765.1 Acidimicrobiales bacterium | reverse complement strand
GGCCTGCTTGTCGAGGCCGACGATGTCGACGACGCGGATGTTGGCCACCGATTCGGGCACGAGGCTGACCTTGGTGCGGATCAGCGCCTCGTCGAGCACGGCCTCGTCCCGGGGGATGGTCGACACCTCGATCGGCCGGTCGGCGGCGATCTCGGTCGCCACCAGCTCGTCGACCCTGGCGCCGAACCCCTCGGGCGTGGGGTCGAGCTCGAAGTCCATGCGGGCGGCGAGCGGCTCCATGTTGCCGCCGGTGACCGGCACGCCCCACTCGTTCCAGATGACGCCGCACAGCACGTGCAGCGCGGTGTGGGTGCGCATGAGGCGGTGGCGGCGGTCCCAGTCGATCTCCGCCTCGACCGCGGTGCCGACCGGGGGCGCGTCGCCCTCCAGCGTGTGCCAGACTTCACCGCCCTGCTTGCGGACCTCGGTCACCCGGGACTCACCGCCGTCCCATCGCAGGGTTCCGGTGTCGTGCGGCTGGCCGCCCCCGGTCGGGTAGAAGATCGTGCGGTCGAGCACGACCTTCCCATCCGCGGCGGCGGTCACCTCGGCCCGTGCGGTCGTCAAGTACGCATCGTTCAGGAAGAGCAATTCGGTGGACATCGTGACCGATCCTTAACGCAATTGATCGCGGCACTGCAACGCGGCAGTGCAGATCAGTGGTAGACCTGTCGGGCGCGGAGGCGGGCCTCCGCGCCAATCTATTTCCGGACAAGGGGAAGTGCGATGCGACAGCGAAGCCGTTGGTTGCGGCTCTTCGCCGTTCTCCTCGGTCTCTCGATGCTCGCCGCGGCCTGCGGCGACGACGACGACACCGAAGCGAGCGACGACACGGCAGGTGAAGAGGAGTCTGGAGGCGAGGAGACCAACGTCGCCACCGAAGTCGGCGAAGCCGCGCCGGATTGCGAGGGGACCGAGGACGGGACCCTGACCATCGGCGCGCTCCTGCCCGAGACCGGCGACCTCGCGTTCCTCGGGCCACCCGAGATCGCGGGTGCCCAGCTCGCCGTCAGCGAGATCAACGCCGCCGGCGGCGTGAACGGCGCGCCCGTCAACTACCTGCCGGGCGACTCCGGCGACGAGAGCCCCGACGTGGCCAACCAGACCGTGGACCGCCACCTGAGCGCCGGCGCCGACGCCATCCTCGGGGCGGCGGCCTCCGGCATCACCCGCAACGTGATCGACAAGATCACGGGCGAGTGCGTCATCCAGTTCTCGCCGGCCAACACCGCCAAGGACCTCACGACCTACGCGGACGGCGACCTGTACTTCCGTACGGCGCCGTCGGACATCCTGCAGGGTCGCGTGCTCGCCGACCTGGCCATCGAGGACGGCATCAGCACCGCCGCCATCCTGGCCCGGGGCGATGCCTACGGCGAGGGCCTGCTGGAGGACGTCAAGGGCCCGTTCGAGGAGCAGGGCGGCGAGGTCGTGGTCGAGCGGGTCTACGACCCCGAGGCCGGCAACTTCGAGGCCGAGGTCGACGCCGTGGTGTCCGAGGACCCCGATGCGCTGTTCATGATCGGCTTCGAGGAGTCGGCAGGCATCCTGAACGCCCTCTTCGAGCAGGGCTTCACCGCCGACGAGAAGCAGATCTACCTCGTCGACGGCAACGTCGGTAACTCCCTCGGGGCGAACTTCACCGAGCAGGGCGTCCTCACCGGGGTGAAGGGCACGCTGCCCGCCGTCGAGCTGCAGGCCGACTTCAAGGCCAAGCTCGACGCCACCTACCCCGGCCTCGAGGACTACAGCTACGGCCCCGAGACCTACGACGCGGTGACCATCCTCGCCCTGGCAGCGCAGGCCGCCGGCACCGACAACCCGGCGGAGGTGGCGGCCAAGATCAACGGCGTCACCCGCGACGGCGAGAAGTGCACGACCTTCGCGGACTGCAAGACGCTGCTCGACGCCGGGAGCGACATCGACTACGACGGCCCGTCGGGCCCGCAGTCGTTCAGCAAGGCGGGTGAGCCCACCGAGGCGAGCTTCGCCGTCCAGTCCTACGGTGACGACAACAAGATCGACACCGCAGCGACCGTCTACAAGACGGCCAAGCTCTAAGCCCACATCCGTCGCACGCGCCAGGAGGGCCGGCTCCCCCGGGAGCCGGCCCTCGGCGCGCCCG
>DASSGC010000012.1:0-7089 GCA_035693765.1 Acidimicrobiales bacterium | reverse complement strand
CGGGTCGGCCGGGTTCGCCGGGCATGTGGGGTGTGTCGGGTAGGTGGGCTGTGTGGAGGGTGCTGGTTCCGCCGGATCCGTGGGGTGCGCCGGGTAGGCCGGGACGATGCGGTGCGCCGCGTAGCCCGGGCACGTGGGGCGTGTCGGGTAGGCGGCCTGTACCGGGTCGGCCGAGGATGCGCGGTGTGCCCCATGGCCCGGGCACGCCGGGTCGGCCGGTGAGGCCTGGCTCGTGGGGTGCGCCGGGCTCGCCGGGTCGGCCGGCAACGTCGGGCCACCTGTGCACGGCTACCGCGGTGGCCGCTCGGCGCAGGGCCGCGCCCAGGGCTTCGGCGGGGTCGGGTCGCCGTCGGGTCACCGGGCGGGCGCCGTGGGCGGCGCCTGCGGTGCGGGCGACCGGCGGCAGGCGGTGCGGCGGACCGCCCGGGGCGAACGTGGCGGCGAGCGCCGCCGCCCAGGCGAGCCCCAGCGCGAGGCCGGTGACGACGTAGGGGCTCATCGCCGGCCTCGGGTCAGGCGGGCCATCCAGATGCCGCCCGCCACGTCGAGGCCCACGCCGCCGGCGAGGCACGACCAGCCGGCCGGGCTGCCGAGCAGGAAGCCGGCTGCTGCCGTGTCGCCGGCGACCAGCAGGGCGGCGAAGGCCAGGGGTGCCACCGTCAGGACGACCGCGCTGGCGCGTGCCTGGGCGGCCAGGGCCCGGCGCTCCGCGGCGAGATCGAGACGCTCGCGCACGGTCGCCGCCACGCCGTCGACCGCTCGGGCGGGCACCGACCCCACGAGCGTGGCGAGGACGAGGGCCGTTCCCGCGAGCCGGGTCGGCGGGTCGTCGTGGCGGGCGGCCCAGTCGTCGAGCACGTCGACGACCGGCCGGCCGCGGGCGGTGGCCTCGCCGAGCGCCGTGAGCTCCGGGCCCAGCGGGGGGTCGACGGCCGAGCCGACCTCGGCGAGCGACGACGGCAACGACGTACCGGCCCGGAGCGCGGTGGCCAACCGGTCGAGCGCGCCCGGGATCTGGGTGGCACGCCGCTCCCGGCCCGCGGCCGCGGCGCGCCAGCGGGTGAGCACGACCGCGCCCGCGCCGGACGCCACGAGGGTGCCGGCCGCGGTCGCTCCCCCCGCCGCCCACGCGCACGCGAGCCCGGCCGCGGCCATGGCCGTCAGGGCGGGACGGGCACCCGCGGTCGGGCCTGCCGTCGCCGGTACGTCGCTGCCGTCGTCGCTGCGGCCCGGGGCCGGCGTCGGCGCCAGGAGCGCGGTGCGCCGCGCCCGTCGCCGTGACCGGCCGGTCGATGGCGGTCCGGTGAGCCTCACGGCGGCGCCCCCAGGTCGGGCGGGGTGGCACAGGTGGCACGGCGCGCCGGGCGCGCGGTCGGGGCGATGACCCGCCCGTCGCCGTCGGTCAGCGGACGGGTCGCCAGGGCCCCGCCGCTGCCCGTGACCACCTCGGCCACGGCGTCGACCCGGCGCGCCGCACCGACGGTGCGCCTGACCTGGACGACCAGGTCGACGGCGCCCAGGATCTGGCTCCGCACCGCGGTCAGCGGCACGTCGACGCCGCCCGTGAGCGCCATCGTCTCGATCCGGCGCAGGGCGTCGGCCGGGCCGTTGGCGTGGCACGTCGACAGGCACCCGCCGTGGCCGGTGTTCATCGCCTGGAGCATGTCGAGGGCCTCCGGGCCGCGGACCTCGCCGACGACGATGCGGTCGGGCCGCATCCGCAGGCTGGCCCGCACCAGGTCGCGCACGCCGACGGCGGAGAGGCCGTCCGGGGTGGCCGGCCGGGTTTCCAGGCGCACGATGTGCTCGCCCGGCAGCCGCAGCTCGGCTGCGTCCTCGACGGTGACGACACGCTCGCCGGGCGGCAGGTGACGGCAGAGTGCGTTGAGCAGCGTCGTCTTGCCGGCCCCCGTGCCGCCCGACACGACGAGGTTGAGCCCGGCATCCACCGCCGAGGCCAGCAGGTCGGCGACGGCGGATGGGGCGAAGGCCGTCAGCGGGAGCGACACCGCGCCGAAGCGCCGGATGGTCACCGTCGGACCGTCGACCGCCAGCGGTGGCAGCACGACGTGGACCCGGGAACCGTCGGGCAGGCGGGCGTCGACCACGGGGTTCGCCCGGTCGGCCCGCAGCCCGAGCGGGGCCACGACCCGCTCGACCAGCAGGTCGATGCCGGCGCGGTCGAGCCGGATCGGCGTCCGCTCGAGCCGACCGGCCCGCTCGATCCACACCGGGCCCGGCCCGTTGACCAGCACGTCGGTCACATCGGCGTCGGCCAGCAGCGGCTGCAGCGGTCCGAGTCCCCCGATGCGGGCCTGGACGCGGGCCACCACACCGGCCACCAGGTCGTCGGGCAGCAGCGGGTCCTCCCGGCGGACGAGGTCGGCCAGGGCGGGGCCGTCGAGCGGGTGCTCCGGCGTGGCGTCGAGCAGCCGGCGGTGGACGCGGGCGTCGAGGGTGTCGGTGGACAGGTCAGGCGGCATCGGCCAGCGCCCTGACGAGCGAGCGGGGGAGCCGGCTGACGAGCAGCCCGGCGTCGACCGCCCGGGCGACGGCCGGGTCGCAGGCGACCTCCGTGACGACCGGGGCGCCGACCACCTGCGCCACGTCGTCGGAGGACAGGACCTGCCCGGGCTCGCGGACCACGATCACGCCCGTCGGGCGCAGCGGCGCGTAGCGGGCCCGGCGCAGCGCGAGGTAGCAGGGCCGCGTCACGAGCAGCGATCGCCGCGCCCGGCTGATGACCTCGGCCGCGACGGGTGTGTCGGCCCGCCCGCAGTCGACCACCGTCGGTCGGGGGGAGTGGTCGAGCAACTGGGCCAGCACCGGCCCGCGCCCGGGCACGAGGTCGCCCTCGCCCCGCGGCAGGAGACCGAGTCCCGGGGACGCCTCGACCTCGATGCGGCGCAGGGCGTCGGCGGGCACGTCGACCCCGGCGGCGAGCCAGCCGGTCAACCCGGGCGACGACGGTTCGGGCACCCCGAGCACCGCGGGGACGTCGCCCGCCAGATCGGCGAGCACGGCACCGGCCGGATCGCGGCGGGCCAGCACGAGCGCGAGGGCGGTGGCGACGACGGTCGTCCCCGCACCTCCCTTCACGGACCAACAGGCGACGAGCACGACAACGACCTCCACAAGGACAGAGCACAAGGAGGCGCACGTGGCGCGAGGCCTGCCGCGGCCCGATCACCAGGCACGATCACCAGGACGGATCACTGGGCCCGATCGTTTACCGTAAAGCTAGGGAAGGCAACCGAAGACTAGATGGATCACGGGAAGTGAGTCAAGAGCATCTTCGTCACGTCGGCGGCCTTGCCGCGGTGGCGCGCCCGGTGCCCGGTAGGGTCCCGCGGATGGAGGCGGCCTTCTTCGATCTCGACAAGACCGTCATCGCCAAGGCGTCGATGGTGGCCTTCAGCGGCCCGTTGCACCGCGCCGGCCTGCTGTCCCGCCGCATGCTCCTGCGGGCCGCCTGGGGACAACTCGTCTACGCCCAGTTCGGGGCGTCACCCGAGAAGCTCGACAAGCTGCGTGACTCGGTGCTGCGGCTCACGATCGGGTGGGACCAGGCGGAGATCAGCGCGATCGTCCGGGAGGCGCTCGTCGACGTGGTCGAACCCATCGTCTACGACGAGGCGCTCGAGCTCATCCGCGAGCACCGCATGGCCGGACGCAAGGTGTTCATCGTGTCGGCGTCGCCGGAGGAGATCGTCGCCCCCCTGGCCCGGTACCTGGGGGTCGACGAGATGCTCGCGACCCGGGCCGAGCTCGACGACCAGGGCCGCTACACCGGCCGCACCGAGCTGTACTGCTACGGGCCCGCCAAGGTCGTGGCGATGCAGGCGGTGGCCGAGCGGGACGGCATCGACCTCGGGGCCTCGTACGCCTACAGCGACTCGGCGACAGACCGGCCGATGCTCGAGGCCGTCGGCCACGCCGTGGTCGTCAACCCCGACCGCGAGCTGCTGCGGGCGGCGAAGGCGCAGGGCTGGGAGGTCCGGCGTTTCACCCGCCGGGTGCCGCTGCGCGATCGCGTGCCGATGCCGGCCCCACGGCAGGCCGCGCTGGGCGGCGGTGCACTCGTGGTACTCGTCGGCGCCACCGTGGCGGCGCGCTGGTTGTGGGATCGCCGTCAGCCCCCGCCCCCGCCGCCGCGCCGCCGGGGCGCACGGACCGGGACGAGGGCTCCGGCGCCAGGACTCAGGAGGCCCGCACCTTCTTCGTGGCGATGGTGGCGAGCGCAGCGATCACGACAAGCAGCAGGAGCTTCTTCATGCCGCCGAGCGTAGCGGCTGCGCAGGGAGCGCCGGGCAGCGTCCCGGGGCGGCGACGCTGAGTGAGTCATCGCCGCGGTGAGCGGTGCATGTCCAGGGATCGTTCGGCGGGTTCTAAGGTCACCCCCCATGCGCGTCCCGCGGCCCCTGCTGCCCGAGCACCGGCAGGCCGAGGCGCGCGCCATCGGCCGCCGGACCCACCAGACGTTCCTGTTCGCCGCCGCCACCGGCGTGATCGTCGGCGCGGTCGTGCTCGTCATCGAGCGGGTCACCGTGGACGGCCTGCTGGAGTCGGTGGCCGAGCAGCCGCTGTGGATCGCGGCGCTGGCCCCGCTCGTCGGCCTGCTGGTGACGGTCGCCTGCCTGCGCCTGGTGTGCGGCGACACGTCGACCGCGACGGCCGAGGAGTACGTGCGGAGCTTCCACGAGCAGGGGCCGGAGCGCTTCGACCCGCGGACCGTCGTGGGTCGGGTCCTGGCATCGGTCGCCACCATCGGCTATGGCGGGGCGCTCGGGCTCGAGGGCCCGTCGATCTACGCGGGGTCGGCGATCGGTGCCGCGGTCCAGCGCCGCTTCGCCCGCTACTTCTCCCGCGAGGACGCCAAGCTGCTGCTCGTCGCCGGGGCCGCCGCGGGTGTCGCCGCCATCTTCAAGGCGCCGGCCACGGGCGCGCTGTTCGCCATCGAGGTGCCCTACCGGGCCGACGTCGCCCGCCGCAACGTGCTGCCGGCGATGGTGGCGGCCGCCACCGGCTACATGACGTTCGCGGTCGTCGACGGCACGAAGGTGATCCTGCCGGTCGCCGGCAACCCGCCGTTCGACTGGCGGGACATCGGCGGCGCCCTGCTCGTCGGGGTCCTGTGCGGCGTTGGCGCCCGGCTGTTCAGCGCCGCGCTGCGGGCGATCCGCACGGCCCCCCGCATCACCGGGATCCCCTGGACCACCCGGGTGGCGGCGGCGGGCGTCGCCCTGGCCGCCCTGGCTGTCCTGGCGAACGCCGTCGCCGACCGGCCGCTCACCCTCGGTCCGGGCTACGACGCCGTCGAGTGGGCGACCGATCCCGGTCACAGCGTGTGGCTCGTGCTCGCCATCCTGGTCCTGCGGGTCGGGGCGGTCATGGCCACCTTCGGCGGCGGTGGCGTGGGCGGCCTCTTCATCCCCCTGGTGGTCACCGGCGCCCTCACCGGACGCGTGGCCAGCGACGCGCTGGGCATGTCCGACGCCGACCTGTTGATGGTCGTGGGCATGGCCGCCTTCCTCGGCGCCGGCTACCGGACGCCGCTCGCGGCCCTGATGTTCGTGGCCGAGACGACGGGCCGGCCCGGGTTCGTCGTGCCGGCGCTCGTGGCCACGGCGGCCTCGCAGCTCGTGGTGGGGGAGTCGTCGGTGTCGGTCCACCAGCGGGCGGGGCGACTGGGCCATCTCGAGCGCCGCTTCGAGCTGCCGATCAGCTCGGTGATCTCGACCGACGTCCGTACGGTGCCGCCGGACGCGACCATCGAGGAGTTCCTGTCGGTGCACCTGGTCGGGCAGCGGCGCCGGTCGGTGCCCGTGGTCGACGACGCCAACCGCTACCTGGGCCTCGCCGTCCTCGACGAGGTCGTGGCCATCCGCCGGGAGGCGTGGGCGAGCACCGACATCCGGACCATCGCCCGCATGTCCGCGCCCGGTCGGACCACGTGGCTGGTGCGCGATGCGGTGCAGGCCATGGAACGGGCCGACTCCGACGTGCTGGCCGTGGTCGACAGCGACGACCGCTTCGTCGGGGTGGTCACCACCGACGAGGTCCTCCGGCTGGACGAGATCCTGGAGCGGACCGGGCTGAGGTGACCGGCCGGCCGCGGGCCGGCGCGCTGGTCGGGTGGGTCAGACCGCGAGCAGGTCGCGGGCGCCGGTGTCGGAGCTGGGGTGCCGCAGCTTCGACATGGCCCGGGCCTCGATCTGGCGGATGCGCTCCCGGGTGAGGTTGAAGTGCTCCCCGACCTCTTCGAGGGTCCGCGGCTCGCCCCGGTCGAGGCCGAAGCGCAGCTTGAGGATCTCCCGCTCGCGCTCGTCGAGCGGGGCGAGCAGCCGGTTGATCTCCTCGGGCAGCAACGCGGTGGCCGCCACCTCGAAGGGCGACTCGGCAGAGCGGTCCTCGACCACGTCGCCCAGCTCGGCGTCGCCGTCCTCGCGCAGCGGCTCGGAGAGCGACAGCGGCTCGGCGGCGAAGCGGAGCGCCTCGGTGACCTTGTCCTCGGGCATCTCGACCTCGGCCGACAGCTCGGCCAGGGTCGCCGGGCGGCCCAGCTTCAGCTCCAGCCGGGCGCGCGCCTTCTGGAGGCGGGCAAGGGTGTCGCCGGCGTGGACCGGGAGCCGGATGGTGCGGCCGGTGTTGGCGATGCCGCGGGTGATGGCCTGCCGGATCCACCACGTGGCGTAGGTGGAGAACTTGAAGCCCTTGCGCCAGTCGAACTTCTCGACGGCGTGCATCAGGCCGAGGTTGCCCTCCTGGATGAGGTCGAGGAGGGGCAGGCCGGAAGCCTGGTACTTCTTCGCGATCGACACGACCAGCCGGAGGTTGGACTGGACGAACGTGCGTTCGGCGTCCTCGCCGTCACGGGCGGCGCGGCGCAGCTCTCGCTTGCGTCCCGGCGTCAGTGCCCGACCCTCGGTCTCGAGCTCCACCCGCGCGGCGTTCCCGGCCTCGATGGCCTGGGCCAGCCGCACCTCGTCCTCCTTGGTCAGCAGGGGGTACTGACCGATGTCGGTGAGGTACAGACGGACCAGGTCCTCCTCGTCGCGTTCTACGCGCTCCTTCGCCAAGGGGAACACC
>DASSGC010000011.1:0-20164 GCA_035693765.1 Acidimicrobiales bacterium | reverse complement strand
GCTTCGAGGACATCGAGCGCATCGACGTGCCCTTCGTCTGGGAGTTCGCCGACCCCGACACCTACGCCCGGGCACTGGCCTCCACCGGACCGGCCTACGAGGCGATCCGCAACGTCGGCGAACCCGCCTTTCACAACGCCGCAACCGACCTCGCCGGCGACCGGGTCCGCGACGGGCTCCCGCTGCGGGCACCGATCGCCGTGGTCGGCTACCTCGCCCGCAAGCCCCTCCGCAAGGACGCCCGGTGACCATCGGATCGACACGAGCCGTGACCCATGACGGCACGGTGATGTCACGCCCGACGAGAGGGGGCTCGGGGGGTGACAGCGGTCGTCGTGGTTCTGATCGATCAGCTCGGCGGGGGTTGGCGCTGTGCGGCTCCGGGTGGAGTCTGTGGGTATGACCACAGGGCAGCCCGAGGGGATCGACGACGCCATCGAGGCCGTGCGGAAGCGACGCAGTCTCCTACGGCAGTGCATGGAGGACCTCGAGGCCACCATCGCGGCCCCCGTCCCCGGCCGCGAGAAGAAGTGGGTGCGGGAGGTGACCTCATCGCTGGACACGCTCTCCTCGGCGTTCGAGCGTCACGTGACCGAGACCGAGTCACGCGATGGGTTCCTGCAACAGCTGGTCACTGACGCGCCGCGATTGGATCCCGCCGTCGCGCGCCTACGCCGGGACCACCTCGAGATCAGGCTGCTCATCGAGGACGTGCAGACGCGCGCCCGCGGGGCAGCCCCTGGTGAAGACCCGTCCCCGGAGAAGCTGCGCACTGCGGCTCTCGAGCTGCTCGGACGACTCGCACGGCACCGCCAGCGCGGTGCGGACCTGATCTACGAGGCCTACCTGGTCGACATCGGCACGGGCGATTGACGTCGGCACCGCCACGGCTCGGGACCCGATGCGTGATGGTGAGGGCCTCCCGTGGATCGCGGTAGCGTAGAATATTCGACACCTGTATCGATGCCGGTGGCCGGCGAGGCGAGGCGGCCCGACGGGGAGCTGCGATGACCGACACGCCCGATCGCGGGGCGAGCGACGACACCGTGCCCGGCGCTGACCGCGCGCAACTGCTCCGCTGTGCTGAATGGACGCGTGACCAGCAGGCCGATCCGATCGGGACGGCGGCGAGCGCCGCGCGGTTCCTGCTGGTCGAGTGGCCGCTGCCGTGGCCGTCGCACATCGAGGACGTCGAGGCGCTCGAACCGCTGCTGGGCATCGCCGCACGGACGCGCACCCGCGTGCAGCTCGTCGCACCGCGCCCCGGCCGGGAAGGGCGTGAGCTCGTCCTCCACCACCGCCCCGACCGGAGCGGTTTCGCCGGCTTCGAGCGGCGCACGGTGGAGGTCGCGTCCGCCGAGGTGGTGGCCATCGCGTCCGACCTGCTCGAGGACCCTGCGATCGGCGAGCCGACCCCCGGCGAGTCCGACGTGCTGGTCTGCTCGCACGGCAGGCGGGACGCCTGCTGCGGCTCCATGGGCACCATCCTCGCCGTCGCGCTGGCGGCCGCCGTCCCGGACGTCGACGGCATCGTCCACGTGCGACGCACGAGCCACACCGGCGGACATCGCTTCGCGCCCACCGCCGTGTTCCTCCCGACCGGGACGGTGTGGGCGTACTGCGACGAGGAGCTCGTCGAGCGGGTGCTCCGGCGGGCGGGCGACGTGCGCGACGTGCTCGACCGCTACCGCGGCTCCGCTGCGCTCGGGAGCCCCGTCGAGCAGGCCGTCGAGCGCGCGGTGTTCGCCGACGTCGGCTGGGGGTGGCTCGACTGGTCCCGCACCGTCGGGCAGCGCAGCGACGGGTCCGTCCGCGTCACCGGCGTGGCGCCCGACGGAGTGCAGCGCTGCTGGGACGGCCGCGCCGAGCCCGGCCGGGTGCTGGCCGTCCCCGAGTGCCGCCACCCGATCGCCGAAGCGAAGAAGTCGTCGACCGAGGTCCACGTCACGTCGCTCGAACGGGTGGAGTAGCGCCCGAGGCGGCGGCTCACGCACGTCGCGTTGTCGCAGAGCACTCGCTGACGCCTCTGCGTGAACGACCGCATCTCCACGCGGCTCCGGCGGGCGCGCCGCCCGTTCCCCAGCTTGTCCAGAACTCGACGCTAACGTAGACTTAACGTCATTAGTGTCGACGGGGAGCAACTGATGATGGCCGAAGGGAGCGCGGACCTGTGCTGGGATCCGCTGGAGGTCGACTCCGCCGGGACGGGTCCTGACCTGGTCGTGATACCCGGGTTCGCGACGGAGGACTGGACACCGGGCCTCGAAGCGCTGACCGGCTCGTACACGCTCCATCGCGTGCACGTCCCGGGCTTCGCGGGCGAGCAGCCACCGCGTGGCATCCGCTCGGTGCGGGACGTGGCCTGCCTCGTCAAGGCGGAGCTCATGTCGCGGGGACTGGTCGGGGCGCCCGTCCTCGGCCACTCGATCGGTGGTTGGGTGGCGGCCGAGCTGGCCTCCATCGCGCATCCGGAGCGTCTCGTCCTCGTCGATGCCATGGGGCTGCGCATCGTCGGCGAACCCCGCGAGAACATCTTCGATCGCCCCCGCGACGCGGTCGCCGATCTGGTCTACAACGACAGCTCGAAGGCGCCCGAGTGGAGCAGTCTCGGCTACTCCGGACTCGCCCGGTTCGGCTGGAGCCCGTACCTCTGCGATCCCTCGCTCCCGAATCGCCTGGTGGTGCTCGACGTCCCGACCCTGGTCGTCTGGGGTGCCGACGATCGTGTGGTCCCGCCGACACACGCCGACCTGTTCTGCACGCTGATCCGTGGTGCGCGCTCGGAGGTCATCGCCGGGGCCGGCCACGACCCCACGTCCGAGCAACCCGGCAGGTTCGCGCAGATCGTCCGCGACTTCGTGCCGTCGAAGGAGGCCTCCGAATGAAGTGCTTCGCGTTCCACTTCATGCCGTTCCCGTTCCTCGAGGAGGGCTACCGGGAGAAGTACGGCTCGGCGTGGGTGACCTACCCGAACTCCATCTGGGATCCCGCGGTCGGCAACGATCTCTACCGCCGGTACATCGGCGAGCTCGTGCTCGCTGCGGACATGGGCTTCGACGGTGTCTGCGTCAACGAGCACCATCAGACCGCCTATTCGATGATGCCGTCCCCGAACATCATCGCATCGACCCTCGTCGCCCGGATCCGCAGCGCGAAGGTGGCGATCCTGGGCAACGCGATCGGCTACCGGTCCGATCCGCTCCGGGTCGCGGAAGAGCTCGCCATGCTCGACAACATGAGCGGCGGTCGCATCATCAGCGGCTTCATCCGGGGGATCGGGGCGGAGTACCACAGCAGGAGCGTGAACCCCGCGGAGTCGCGCGACCGGTTCGAGGAGGCCCACGACCTGATCGTCAAGGCGTGGACGCACGACGGACCGTTCCGCTGGGAAGGCGAGTACTTCGACTACCAGAACGTCAACGTCTGGCCGCGGCCGTTCCAGCAACCCCACCCCGAGATCTGGGCGCCCACGACGGGAAGCGGCGAGACCCTCGACTGGGCCGCCGCCCGTGGTTACACCTTCGCGCAGGTGTTCAACCCGATGGAGGCCTCGGCCGCGATCTTCGACGAGTTCCGCGAGGTCTCGAGGAACTACGGCTACACCGACGCGTCCAAGCGCCTGGCGTGGAACCCGGTCCTCTACGTGGCCGACAGCGACGCGCAGGCGGAGGACGAGTTCTGGCCGCACATGGACCTGTACTTCAACGAGCTGTTCCGCAACCCCATCCACCGGCTGTTCCCGGTGAACTACATGAGCGAGAAGTCCTTCGAGAGGGTGATGGCGGCCCGGGGCAAGCTCGCGACCGAGCGCCGGACGTTCGAGGGCCTGCTCGAAGCGCGCACCGCGATGGTGGGCAGCGTCGACACCGTGGTCGGCATGCTCGAGGAGGCCCACGACCGGCTGGGCTTCGAGAACCTGGTGGCGGTGATCCACATGGGGGGCCTGAGCGAGGAGAAGACCCGGGCGAACATCCGCCGTCTCGCCACGGACGTGCTCCCCAAGGTCAGGAACCGCGTCAGCGCTCGCAACGCTGCCGAGGAAGCGGCGATGGCGAGCTGACGGGGTCACGGCGGGTCACGGCCACCCTCGTCTCCATGACGAAGGGCCAGGTCGGTGAGCCAGGTCACCGACCTGGCC
Source organism: Acidimicrobiales bacterium (assembly GCA_035693765.1). Taxonomy (GTDB): domain Bacteria; phylum Actinomycetota; class Acidimicrobiia; order Acidimicrobiales; family VFJN01; genus ZC4RG19. Next base: position 16,026 of record DASSGC010000011.1, on the reverse strand, counting down.
CTTCGTCGTCAGCGGCAGGTGTGCTCACACCTTCGCCGCCACCGCGTCCAGGAGCGCTCGGCGCCAGTCCGAGCTGCCGGCGTCGTCGTCAGGGGCGGCGCCCTCGTCGATCTCGAACATGCCGGGGACGGCTTCCACGGCGGGCTGCAGGGCCATGACCGCGGCGACCTCGGCCGCGAGCCGGTCGTCGGCTGGGGCGGCGGTGGCCCCGGTCCAGAGGACGGGGAACACGAGGGAGGTGGCGGCGCCGACGGGGGAGCACGCGACCAGCAGGAGCCCGTCGGAGCCGTCACCGGTCGGCACCGGGTGCCGGTACGCGAAGGGGATGTCGAACGCGGCGCGGATGCCCGCACGGGACGCCCGGTCCAGCAGTGCTTCGATGATGCGCGGGGCGGGTGCCGCCCACCTCGTGGGGGCACCGATGATGCGGCGGACGCCGGGAGCGTCATCGACGGCGACCGCCGGGATCTCGCCGCGCGGCTCGCCCGGGCAGACCCAGACGAGGCCGTTGCGCTCCTCGCAGGCGAAGGTCTGGAGGTGGTTCGCCTCCACGATCACGTCACGGTTCGGGATCCTGACGCAGCGACCGTCCTCGCCGAACGTCCAGCCGTGCAGGGAGCACTCCACGCAGCCGTCCTTGATCTCGCCCAGGCTGAGGGCCGCCTTGCGGTGGGTGCACCGGTCGGGCGCAGCGATCACCCGCCCGCTGGGACCCCGCCAGAGGACGAGCTCGTCCCGGAGCAGCTCGACGCCGACCGGCTCGTCGTCTCCCAGGTCGTCGGACCTGGCCACGGCGTGCCACTGGTGCCGCAGGAGACCCTGCGAGCTGAACGAGAGAAGCATCGAGACCCCCTTGGACGGACGGCATCACGGTAGCGGCGGTGTGACACAGACGTCGAACATCAGACGCTCATGTGCGATACTTCGTCCGTGACGCACGGCGAGCCCACGCCCGGGCCCGACCACACGAAGAGCGCTGCGGGCGACGCAGCAGCGGACAAGGCGGTGCCGATGTCGGTGTCCACACGAGCCTCAGCGGGCGAGCAGCCCGGGTCGACCGAGGGTGGTGGGCGGGTGGTCGTGGACCGTCTCCGGGCGACGTTCCGCAGCGGCCGCACACGACCGGTGTCGTGGCGCCGGGAGCAGCTCGCCCAGCTGCGCCGGCTGCTGGTGGAGGGTGAGCACGAGCTGATGGAGGCCGTGCGCATCGATCTCGCCAAGCCGAGCGCCGAGGCCTACATGGCCGAGATCGGCCTCACGCTGGCCGAGATCCGCCACATCGAGAAGCACCTCGACGAGTGGATGGCCCCGCAGCGGGTGAAGGTCCCGCTGAAGATGCGTCCGGGCTCGGCCCGGATCATCTCCGAGCCGCTCGGCGTCGCCCTCGTGATCGCACCGTGGAACCTGCCCGTGCAGCTGCTCCTGTTGCCGCTGGCGGCGGCGCTCGGTGCCGGCAACGCCGTGGTGCTCAAGCCCTCCGAGATCACGCCGACGGTGTCCGCGGCGATGGCGCGGCTGATCCCGAAGTACCTCGACGAGCGGGCGGTCGCCGTCGTCGAGGGCGGCGTCGAGGAGACCACCGCGCTGCTCGACCAGCGCTTCGACCACATCTTCTATACGGGCAGCACCGAGGTGGGGCGCATCGTGATGGCGGCGGCGGCCCGTCACCTCACGCCGGTGACACTCGAGCTCGGGGGGAAGAGCCCGGCCATCGTGGCCGCGGATGCCAACCTCGACGTGGCCGCCCGGCGCATCGCGTTCGGGCGGTTCGCCAACGGCGGGCAGGCCTGCATCGCTGCCGACCACGTGCTGGTCCACCGCGACGTCGCCCACGCGCTCGTGGAGCGGCTCGTCGCCGCGGTGCGCCAGTTCTACGGCGACGACCCCGAGGCCAGCCCCGACTACATGCCCGTCGTCGACGAGCGCCACTGGCGGCGGCTGAAGGACCTGCTCGACGCCGGTGGGTACGCATCGGTGGCCTGTGGTGGCGACGGCGACCCGTCCAGCCGCTACCTGGCACCCACCATCCTGACCGGCGTCGACCCGGATGCCGCCGTGATGCGCAGCGAGATCTTCGGGCCGATCCTGCCCGTGCTGGCCGTCGACGACCTCGACGCCGCCATCGAGCACGTCAACGCCGGCGAGAAGCCGCTGGCGCTCTACCTCTTCACCGAGGACGACGCCGTCGTCGACCACGTCCTGGCCTCGACGTCGTCGGGTGGCGTCTGCGTCAACGGCACGATCTTCCAGGTCACCATCCCGGACCTGCCCTTCGGCGGCGTGGGCGAGAGCGGCATGGGCGCCTACCACGGCCGGTACGGGTTCGACACGTTCAGCCACCGGCGTTCCGTGCTGCGCCGCTCGACGCGCATCGATCCCTCGGCCATGTACCCGCCCATGACCGCCCTGAAGGAGCGGCTCATGCGGCGCTTCGCGTAGCGCCGGGCGCCCTCCCGGACCACCGGCTCGTGGAGGTCAACCGTGGTGCTCCTGCTTGCTGGCGATGGCGAGGCCGGCGCGGGACGGCGTCGGTCGACCCAGGTGGGCGGAGATCCAGGCGCTGGTCTCTGCGAGCCTGGGTAGGTCGATCCCGGTGGCGATGCCGAGGCCGTGCAGGTGCCACACCAGGTCCTCGGTGGCCAGGTTGCCCGTGGCGCTTTCAGCGTAGGGGCATCCGCCCAGCCCACCGGCGGACACGTCGACGGTGGTGACCCCGCAGCGCAGGGCCGCGACGGCGTTGGCAAGGGCCTGCCCGTAGGTGTCGTGGAAGTGGACCCCGACGCCGTCGGGTCCGATGCCCGACCGCGCCAGCGCGGCGATCAGGCGCACGACGTGGCCGCTGGACCCGACGCCGATGGTGTCGCCGAGCGAGAGCGACGTGCAGCCCATGTCGACGAGCCGCCGGGCGACCGACACCACCTGCTCGACCGGGACGTCGCCCTCCCAGGGGTCGCCGAAGACCATGGACACGTAGCCGCGCACGGCCACGCCCTCCCTGCGGGCGGTCTCGACCACCGGGGCGAACATGGCCAGGGACTCGTCGATGGAGCGGTTGAGGTTGCGCTGCGAGAACGTCTCGGTGGCGCTGGCGAAGACCGCCACCTCCGGCACCCCGTGGTCGAGGGCGCGGCGCAGCCCGGCGAGGTTCGGGGTGAGCACCACCTGCCGGACGTCGGCCGGCAGGGACAGCCTCGACAGGAGCTCCTCGGCGTCGGCCAGCTGCGGCACCCACGACGGCGGCACCATCGACGTGACCTCGATCGAGCGGACGCCGGCGTCGACCAGGCGCTCGACGAGCTCGTGCTTGACGGCGACGGGCACCGGCGTCGCCTCGTTCTGCAGCCCGTCCCGGGGGCCCACCTCGTAGACCTCGACGCGGGTGGGGAGGCCGTCGACGGGGGCCGGAGGGGGGATCGTGAGCCGGGTCATGGCTGGTGCTCCTCGCCGGCCGGCCGCATGCGCATCAGCGCGGTGCGGCGAGCGGTGCACACCACCTCGTCGCGCTGGTTCGTCCCTCGGTGCTCGAACACCACGATGCCACGGGTCTCGTCGCTCCGGGAGACGCGCTTGCTCATCACCTCGGTGGCGGCGAACAGCGTGTCGCCGGCGACGACGGGCTTCGGGAAGGCGATCGACTCGAAGCCGAGGTTGGCGACCGTCGTCCCCTCGCTGACGTCGCTCACGCTCAGCCCGACCACCACCGCCAGCGTGTACAGGCTGTTGACCAGCCGGGTGCCGAACTGGGTCCCGGAGGCGAAGACCTCGTCGAGGTGGAGGCTCTGGGTGTTGCCCGTCACCGTCGTGAAGAGCACGTTCTCGGCCTCGCTGACCGTGCGGCCGGGGCGGTGCAGGAAGACGTCTCCCACCTCGAGCTCGTCGTAGTAGCGCCCGCGGCGCGTGTGGATCGTCATCTCGGGGCAACCTTCCGCATGGCGTCGACGAGCTCGGTCCGGTGCTCGGGCGCAGCCACGTCGATCAGCGCCTCCGCGCGCTCGCCCAGCGTGCGGCCCTCGAGCTGCGCGACCCCGTGCTCGGTGACGACGAAGTCGACCATGCCCCGGGGAATGGTGACGGTGACGTCTGCGGCCAGCCGGGGCACGATCCTCGACCGCTCGCCGTTGCGCGTCGTCGAGGGGAGGGCGATGATGCGCACACCCTCGGCAGCCTGCGACGCGGCCTCGACGAAGTCGATGGAGCCGCCGATCCCGGCGAGCTGACGTCCCCCCGCCACCTCGCTGTTCACCTGCCCGGACAGGTCGACCTCGACGGCGGAGTTCACCGACACCAGCCGGTCGTGCCGGGCCAGCAGCTGCGGCGCGTGTGCGATGGTGGACGGGTACACGCCGACGACCGGGTTCTCGTGGGCGAAGCGCATCATCCGGTCCGTCCCCAGCAGGTCCGGTGACTCGATCGCCGCCGCACCCGGTGGCGTCCGGGCCAGGAGCCCGTGCTCGAAGAGGTCGGCCATGGCATCCATGCCCATGCCGACGAAGCGCAGCCCGTCGACCCGCTCGTCGAGCAGCGCGGACACCAGCGCCTCGGTGACCGTGCCGATGCCGAGCTGCAGCACCGGCCGGTCCGGCAGGAGGGTGAGGACGTTGCGGGCGATCGCCCGGCTGAGCTCGTCGGGCCGGGCCGATCGGTACCGGGGTGTCTCGGTCGTGGAGGGCACGAGGACGTCGAGGTCCGACACGTGGACCATCGAGGCGCCGTGGGTGCGGGGGAGTGCCTCGTCGACCTCGGCGATGCAGAGCTTCGCGGCCTCGATGGCGGTCCGCGCGTAGGCGACGGACGGGCCGAGGCTGCACCAGCCGTTCGCGTCCGGCGGCGAGACCCGGACGAGCGCGGCGTCGAGATCCCAGGCGGAGATGCAGCGCTCGAGGCGCGACGCCCGCACCGGCGCGAAGTCGAGCAGGCCGTCCTCGAGCAGCTGGCGTCCGGCGCCGGCGACGTGCCAGGTGGCCAGGGACAGGTCGCCGGCGCGGGCCGCGTCGTAGACGCCGCCGTCGTCCAGGAGCAGGCCGGTCCACAGCAGCCACCCTCGGCCGGTGCTACGTTCGGCGACGCCACGGAGGAGGGACGTGGGGCCGCCGCAGCAGGCGCCGGCGATGATGCGGCCTCCCGTCGGGATGCGATCGAGGGCTGCCGGCAGGGTGGTCACGGCACCCACGTCTCCGCATCTCGACCGGTTGCACCGAGCGACCCAGGCTGCATCATCGGCGTCGACTATTCAACATCGATGTCGGAGGTGTCAAGTCGCAGCGGAGGCGGCCACCCGTAGGATGACGGCGGAGTCGTCCCGGCCGGCGAGGCGCAGGTCGATGAGGCCATCGGGGTGCTCGCAGGTGAGGACGAGCGCGCCCACCGGCACGGTCTGGAGGAACCAGCCCTCGACCTCGCCGGCGGAGCGGCTCAGCGCCGGCGCGGCCACGATCTGCACGAGCAAGGTGGTGGGGACCAGCGGCAGCGGCATCCCCCCGTCGCGGGTGGCTCGAGCCGGCGGCGTCACGAGGACGCTCTGCACCTCGTCGAGGTGCTGGTCGACCTCTTCGGCGCACACGACGAACCGCCGGCTGTGCTGGCTCCGGGGCAGAGTGGGGCATTCCGGGATGCCGGTGGGCGGCTGCGCGTCGCCGTGGCGGACGGTCATCTCCAGGCGGGCCACCGTCGAACCGTCCGCGGCCGTGGCGTCGCTGCGCACGAGGTCGAACGGCGGCACTGCGGTGACGGTGGGCTCGCCGAGGGCGAGGCCGGCAGGGTCGGCGTCGACCCAGCGGAGCCGGAGGTGCTCGACGGTGCCACCGTCCGGCAACCGGAGCGTGGTGGCCAGTGACCCAGGGGTCAGCCGGGTGATCCAGTGGCGTCCCGTCACCTGGGTCACGGTGTCCACGCGGGAGCGAGGTCAGGCAAGGCGCTGCAGCAGGGTGCCGGTGCCGAGGCCGCCCCCGCAGCACATCGTGACGAGACCGAGCTCGCCGTCCGCGCGCTCGAGCTCGTGGAGGGCCTTGGTGATGAGCATGCAGCCCGTCGCGCCGAGCGGATGGCCGAGCGCGATGGCGCCGCCGTTGGGGTTGACCGTGTGCATGTCGGCGTTCGTGACCTGCTGCCACGCCAGCACGACCGAGGCGAACGCCTCGTTGATCTCGATCAGGTCGATGTCGTCGAGGGACATCTTCTGGCGGGCCAGGATGCGCTCGGTCACCGGGATGGGTCCCTCGAGCATGAGCTCGGGATCGCAGCCGACGAGGCAGGTCTCGCGGATGACGGCGCGCGGCCGCAGGCCCAGAGCGGCGGCCTTCTCCCTGGTCATGAGCAGGACGGCGGCCGCGCCGTCGGCGATCTGCGAGCTGGTGCCGGCGGTGTGGATGCCGTCGGGGCGGGCCACCGGCTTCAGGCCGGCCAGCGCCTCGAGGCTCGTGTCGCGCGGGACCTCGTCGACCGCGAAGGTCACGGTCTCGTCGAGCGGCCGGCCGTCGGCGTCGACCTGGACGGCCTCGAGGGGCACGATCTGGCTCTTGAAGCGACCCTCGTCGAGGGCCGCGCGCGCCCGCAGCTGCGACTCGAGGCCGAGCGCGTCGCTGTCGGCGCGGGTGATGCCGTACTTGGTGGCGATCCGCTCGGCGCCCTCGAACTGCGTGGTCCACTCGTAGTGGGCGCGGTAGCTGTCGGTGGCGGGCAGGCCGTGGCCGGCGGCGTCGCCGTCGCCGGCCATCGAGCCGAGCGGCACCATGCTCATGTTCTCGACCCCGCAGGCCAGCACGATGTCCTCGGCCCCCGACGAGACGAGCCCGACCGAGAGGTTGAAGGCCTGCTGGGACGACCCGCAGGCGCTGTACACGGTGGTGGCGGCGACCTCCTTGGGCAGGCCCGCCGCCAGCCAGGCGAGGCGGGAGACGTTGGACGCCTGGGCGCCGACCTGGTTGATGCAGCCGCCCATCACCTGACCCACCGCCGAGGGGTCGACGCCGGCGCGCTCGAGCACCGCGGCCTGCACCGGGCCGAGCAGGTCGACCGGGTGGGTGTGGGACAGCGTCCCCTTCTTGCGACCCGCGGCGCTCCGGGCGGCTTCGACGATCACGACCTCGCGCATGGGTGCGCTCCTCTCACGTTGGATGTCCTGGGTGGGACCCGGGGCGGTGGGTCGAGGAGGTCACGAGCCGCCCGTCGCCACGATCCGCAGGGCGTCCTTGTCGAACTGGACGACCCGGGCATCGGTGAGGGCGCCCACGCAGCTGTACCAGACGGCGTGGCGGGCGCCGGTGGCGACCCGGTCGATGGTGACCGCGTCGGGGAACCGCAGCTCGACGTAGTGGTCGACCTTGCGGACCTCCAGGTCGCTGTCGCCCACCGCGCACGTCCAGATCGGCTCGTACTCGGGGACGTCGACGATGAAGACGCTAGCCACGACCCACCGCCAGACGCTCCGCGATCAGCTCGCCCTTGCGCTCCCACACCTTGGCCAACGTCGGCTCCGGGCCCCGCACCACGTCGATGAGCGCCTCCATCGACACCTCGGTGTCGACGCTGTCCGCTGCGGTGAGGTCCCGCAACGGGCGAGAGATCTCGATCGCGTACCCGTTGGGGTCCCACACGTAGATCGACTCGATCAGCTCGTGCGCGATCCGGAACCGCAGCTCGAAGCCGTTGTCCTCGAGCCGCTTCTGGTAGTGGTCCAGCTCGTCCTCGGTGTCGACCTGCAACGCCAGGTGCCGGGCCCGGTTGATCCGATCCGGGATGTTCGGATCCACATAGGGCTCGGTGCCGAAGTAGTAGAAGAACGCGATCCGGCCGCCGTAGCCGATGTCGAAGAAGAAGTGCACGAAGTCGGGGTGCGGGTCCTTGCCCCATCCCGGCGCCAGGATCACGTGCTGCAGCGGGAACTCCAGCACATCCCGGTAGAAGTGCACGGTCTCCTCGAGCTTCCAGGTCGGGTAGGCCACGTGGTCCACACCACGCAACCCCCCAGCCAGCTTCGTGGCCATGATCAGTCCTCACTTCCCTTGACGGAACCACTTCCCGTGACGGAACCGGCTTCGACCCAGCTGCGCAGGATGTCCTTCTGCACCTTGCCCACGCCGGTCTTGGGCAGCTCGTCGACCACGACGAGGCGCTCGGGCCACTTGAACTTCGCGACGTGCTTGGCGTCGAGGTGCTCGACCAGGCGCTTGCGCAGCTCCTCGGGGTCGGCGTCGCGGCTGTGCGGCTCGGGGACGACCGCCACGCAGACGCGCTCGCCGAGGGCCGGGTCGGGTGCACCGAGAGCGGCGACCTCGCGGATGTCGGGGTGGTCGTGCAGCAGGTACTCGAGCTCGGCCGCCATGACCTTCTCGCCACCCCGGCTGATCTGGTCCTTCAGTCGACCCGCGACGATGTAGACGCGGCGCCCGGCGATGGTCTCGACGCGGCCGAGGTCGCCGCTGCGCAGGAACCCGTCGGAGGTGAACGCCTGGGCCGAGTGCTCCTCGCTCAGGTAGGAGCGGATCACGCTGGGCCCGCGGAACGTGAGCTCGCCCACCTCGCCGTCGGGGACGGGCTCCTCGCTGTCGGGGCGACGGATGACGACCTCGTCGTGGTCGCCGATGGTGGATCCGGCCGTGTGGAGGCGGATCTCCGCCGGATCGTCGGGCCGGGCGCACAGGTGGACGCCCTCGCCCATGCCGAAGCTGCCGATGGCCGTGGCGCCGAGCATCCGCTCGGCCCACGTGGACATCTGGGGGCGGACGAACACCCACATGAAGTGCTTCAGCGAGCTGAAGTCGCAGCCCACCTTGGCCGTGTGCTCCACGAGCGGCCGGAAGGCGGCCATGTTGAAGTGCATCCAGGTGACCCGGTACCGCTCGATCAGCCCGACCAGCAGCTCGGCGTCCACGGCGCGTGCCAGCACCACCGCGCCTCCGACGAAGTGGGTCGGCACCAGCACCGTGCCCAGCCCGGCGTGGTGCATCACCGGCAGGAAGTGCATGTTCACCGACGCCTCGGTGAACCCCAGGTTCCTCGACCAGCGCGCCGCCACCGACAGGTACGTCTCGTGCGTGTGCGGGATCACCTTCGGGACGCCCGTGGTCCCCCCCGACAGCTGGAAGAGCGCCACCCCCTCCGGCGACACCTGCTCCTGGATCGCGTCCACGACCTTCCGCGCCCGCTCCGGGTCGGCGTCCCGGGTCAGCTCGTCGAGCGACCGGGCCCCTCGGGAGGACGGACCACGGGCCACGATGCGCACCCCGACCTCGGGGCAGCGATCCGCCAGCTCGGCGCTGAGCCCGGCCAGGTCGTAGGTGCGGTAGTCGGCCTGGAAGATGTGCGCCCGCGCACCGGTCGCCCGGGCGATGGAGGTGAGCTCGTGCAGCCGGTGGTTCGGGATGCTGCACACGGGGACCAGCCCCGCCTTCAGCACCCCGTAGAACGCCACCACGGTCTCGAGCTCGTTGCCCATCTGGAACACGACCGGGTCGCCCGGCTCCAGCCCGGCGTCGACGAGACCGAGGGCGAGGGCGTCCGACCGGAGGTCGAGCTCCTCCCAGGTCAGCGCGCCCTCCACCGTGGCGATCGCGAGGGCGGTCGGACGGCGCGCCGCGTGACCCCGGAGCACCTCGACGATCGTCCGACCCGCCCACTCCCCGGCGGCCCGGTAGCGCTCGGCCTCGGTGCCGTACGTGGCGAGGGCGCGCTCGGCGGCTGCCTGGACGACCGCATCCATCATGACTGTTGATGATTCTACGTTGAAGTCAAACCGTCAAGCGGCCGGGCGCCGGCACGGGGAGGGGAGTGCCCGTCAGCGTCGCTGCATGACGATCTTGTGGGGGCCGGGCGCGTCCGCGAACTCGTGGGCGACGGCCCCGGTCGGGTGCACGGCCCAGCACGTCCCGGACAGCTCCGGTCCGGACGTGGCCGCCAGGACGACGGCGTCGGCCACCTGCTCGGGCGCGATCAGGTCGACGCCGGCCTGCGTGAACGCCGCCTTGGTCTCCTCGGCGATCATCGGGGTGTCGCAGAGGCCGGGACAGATGGCATGGGTGGTGATCCCCTCGTCGGCCAGCGCCGGTGCCAGCGCCCGGACGAACCCGACGATGCCGAACTTGGTCATGGTGTAGAGGGGACCGGCCGGGTAGGGCTCGATCCCGGCCATCGACGAGGTGGCGACGATCGTCCCGCCGCGGCGCCCGTCGGTGCGCCCCCGGATGGCCTGCAACGTCGCCCGGACGCCGAAGACCAGCGAGTCGAGGTTGACGCCCCGGATCCTGGCGTACTGCTCGTCGGTCACGGTGCCCATGTCCGGCGGCCCCATCAGACCCGTGTTGAGGTGCGCGAGGTCGACGGCACCCAAGCGCTCGATGCACGCGGCGAACGCCGCATCGACCTGCGTGGAGTCCGACACGTCGGCGGCCACGGCGAGGCCGTCGACCTCCTCGGCGACGGCGGTGGCCGCCTCCCGGTCGATGTCGACCACGCAGACCCGCATGCCCTCGGCGGCGAGGCGGCGGGCGGTGGCCTGCCCCAGGCCCGATCCGCCGCCCGTCACCAGCGCAACACGTCCCCTCAGTTCCATCCGCCGTACCGTAACGACGCCACCCGGGACGGGCAACCCTACCGTCGACTATTCTACGTTCGTGTTCGACGTTCGTGCGGTCCGGAGGGGGCTCTGGTGATCAGTGTCGGCGACCACACGGTTGTGCCCGTGCTCGACTCGGTGGTGCGCCTCGAGCCCGGGCGCCTCTTCCCCTCGGTCGCGGCCGAGGACTGGGAGGGGCGCGACGAGCACCTCGCGCCGGACGGCCGCGTGGAGCTGTTCCTCGGTGGCTACGTCATCGGCACCGGCGAGCGTCGCGTGCTGATCGACGCCGGCGTCGGCCCCGACAGCTTCTCGGCGCCCTCCGGCGCCACGGTCCCGGGCGGCCACCTCGTCGACAACCTGCGGGTCGCCGGGCTGCACCCCGAAGACTTCACGGATGTGGTGCTGACCCACCTGCACCCCGACCACATCGGTTGGACGTCCCGGCACGGAGAGGCGACGTTCCCGAACGCCACCTACCGGTGCCACGCCGACGACTGGCGCTGGTTCGTCGAGCAGGGAGAGGACGACATCCCCCGGCAGCTGCTGGCACCCATCGCCACCCGCTTCGAGTGGTGGGACGGCGCGACCACGCTGTTCCCGGGCATCGACGTCGTCCCGGCTCCCGGGCACACGCCGGGAAGCAGCATCGTGGTGCTGTCGAGCGACGCCGGGGAGCGGGCGATGCTGCTCGGCGACGTCGTCCACTGCCCCATCGAGCTCGTCGACGACGAGTGGTCCTGCATCGGCGACGTCGACCCGCAGCTCGCCAGGACGACGCGCGACCGGCTCGCGCGCGAGCTGGAGGGCTCGGACACGCTCGTCGGCGCCGCCCACTTCCCGGAGCTCCGGTTCGGCCGCCTGCTGCTCGGCGCGGCGGGGCGGCGGTGGACGCCGGTCGGATCGTCAGGACCGGATCACTTGACAGGAGGACGATGACGTAGAAATCTCGACATCAGCGTTAGCAGGTGGCCGGCCGACCAGCGCGACCGGCGAGTACGGGGATGGGGGAACGATGACGGGGGAACGATGACGGGAGCAGTGCGGTGACCACGGCCGGCGCAAAGGACATCAGCCAGCGCGACTTCTTCACGGACGAGTCCCTCCTCGCAGACCCGTACCCGTACTACGAGGCGCTGCGGGCGAAGTGCCCGGTGCACCAGGAGCCCAACCACGGCGTTCTGGCCATCACCGGCTACGACGAGGCGGTCGACGTGTATCGGGACCCGGTCACGTTCTCGGCGTGCAACTCCCCGACCGGTCCGTTCCCTGGCGTCCAGGTGCCGCCCGGGACCGACGACGCGAGCGAGGCGATCGAGGCTGCCCGCGACCGGCTGCCCATGGGACGTGACCTGCCCACGCTCGACCCGCCCGAGCACACCCGTGCCCGCGGGTTGATGATGCGCCTCCTGACCCCCCGGCGCCTCAAGGAGAACGAGGCGTACATCCGTCGCCTCGCCGACCAGCTGATCGACGACCTCGCCGCGCGCCGCGCGTGCGAGTTCATCCACGACTTCGCCGATCCGTTCTCCTTCCTGGTCATCGCCGACCTGCTCGGCGTGCCCGACGAGGACCGCTGGCGGCTGCACGACGAGCGCCTGGCCCGCATGGAGCAGGCCGGTGCCATCGGCGAGATCAACCGGCTGCGGACCGCGAACCCGCAGGCCTACCTCCACGAGGCGTTCGCCGCCTACGTCGAGGACCGGCGGCGCAACCCCCGCGACGACGTGCTGACCGCCATGGCCAACGCCACGTACCCCGACGGTTCGACCCCGCCGACCTCCGACGTGGTGCGCACCGCCGCCTTCCTGTTCGTCGCCGGGCAGGAGACCACCGTACGGCACCTCGCGTTCGCCGCCCAGGCGATCGCGGAGCACCCGCACATCCAGGAGATCCTGCGACGGGAGCCCGACCGCATCCCCAACTTCGTCGAGGAGATGCTCCGGCTCGAGAGCCCGATCAAGGCCAACTTCCGCCTGGCCCGGCACAGCACCGAGGTCGCCGGCCTCGAGGTGCCCGCGGGCACGCCGCTCATGTTCCTCAACGGGGCCATCAACCGCGACCCGCGCCACTTCGAGAACCCCGACCAGCTCGACATCGACCGTCCGAACGCCCGCCACCACCTCGCCTTCGGCCAGGGGGTCCACAGCTGCCCCGGTGCACCCCTGGCCCGCACCGAGGGCCGCATCGCGATGGAGCGCCTCCTCGCCCGCCTGCGCGACATCACGGTCTCCGACGCCGCGCACGGCCCGGCCGGCGATCGTCACTACGAGTACGTGCCGACCTACCTGTTCCGCGGCACGAAGGCGCTCCACCTCGAGTACACGCCGGCCGAGGCCGAGGACGGCTGAGCATGTCGGTCACGGAGAGGGAGCAGGGCGTGGAGCCCGTGCGGGTGAGGCCGAACGATCCCCTGTACGCCGACGTGCTCGACTTCCTCTACCAGGAGGCCGAGCTGCTCGACGACGATCGCCTCGAGGAGTGGCTCGGCCTGATGGACGACGGCCTCTCGTACCGCATGCCGGTCCGGCAGACCGTCGCCCGCGAGGACGGGCGGGGGTTCGCCGCCGAGGCGAGCTTCTTCGACGACGACCTCGCCACGCTCACGCTGCGGGTGCGGCGCATCGTCGAGTCGGCGAACGCCCACGCGGAGATGCCGGCGACCCGCTCGCGCCGGTTCGTGACCAACGTGCGGGTCGAGGCGGTCGGCGACGAGGTGCGGGCCCGCAGCTCGCTGCTGCTGCTGCGGAGCCGCTGGGACTCGACGTGGTTCGAGTTCCTCGCCGCCCGCCGCGACGACGTGCTCCGGCCGTCGGAGGACGGGATGAAGCTGGTCCGCCGCGACATCCTGATCGAGCAGTCGGTCGGGAAGTCGCCCAACCTGTCGGTGTTCCTGTGAGCGTGTCGGGGCGGAGCGTGGTCGTGCGCGGTGTGGTGTCGACGGCACCCGACGCCGCGCCCCTGCGGGACGGGACCCGCCCGGACGAGCTGTTCGACCTCGAGGGCCGGCGGATCAGGGGCCGGGTGTTCTCGGATCCCGAGATCTTCGACCTGGAGATGGCGCGCATCTTCTCCCGGTCGTGGCTGTTCGTGGCGCTGGAGTCCGAGATCCCGGCGCCGGGCGACTACGTGGTGCGCCCGATGGCGGGCGACTCGGTGATCGTGTCCCGTGACGCCGGGGGCGCCGTCAACGTGCTGCTCAACCGGTGCGCCCACCGGGGCACCCAGCTGTGCGTCACCGACTGCGGGCGGGCGGACCGGTTCAAGTGCCCCTACCACGGCTGGGTCTTCCGGTCCGACGGGACCCTGCTGGCCATGCCGCAGCAGCGGGCCTGGCTGGGCGACCGCGACAAGGCCGACTACGACCTGCACGCGGCGCGGGTGGCGACGCGGGGCGGGCTGATCTTCGCCACCTTCGACGACGAGCTGCCCGACTTCGAGACGTACCTGGGCGACTTCCGGTTCTACTTCGACATGGTGTGGGGCGCCGTCGACGATCACCTCGTCTCCGTGGGCCCCCCGCAGCGGTGGTCCGTGCCGATCAACTGGAAGCTGGGCGCCGAGAACTTCGTCGGCGACACCTACCACCTGCAGACCACGCACGCCTCGCTCGTCGACCTCGGACTGACCCCGCCGTTCAACGACCTGGTGGTCGCGGTCGGCACCGATCCGCGGTGGGGCCACGGCTTCCAGGCCCTCGTCCCCGACGAGCCCCTGCCGCCGGAGATCCTGCTGACGTGGCTGCCCCCCGAGGTGCTCCCCCAGCTGGCGGAGAACCTCGACGGCGAGCAGATGCGCCTGATCGAGCAGGGATCGTTCCCCATGGTCGCCACGCTGTTCCCCAACCTGTCCTGGCTGGCCCTGCCGTTCTTCGGTTGCCTCCTGCGGGTGTGGCATCCCGTGGGACCCGACGAGATCGAGCTGCGGACCTGGGCGATCGCCCACCCGAGCGCCGACGGGGCCCAGCGGCGGGCCCGCGTGCAGGGCGTCAACTCCACCTTCGGCGTCACCGGCATGTTCGAGCAGGACGACGTCGCCATCTGGAGCCGAGCCCAGCGGGCCCACCAGACCCTCGAGGGCAGCCGCCGGTACGTCAGCTACGCCTCCACCAACGGAGCCCCCGACCCCGACTGGCCCGGCCCGGGGGACGTCTGGACCGGGTTCGGCTCCGAGGATCACATCTGGGGCTTCCACCGGCGGTGGCTCCACCTCATGTCCGGCGGCGACCTGTAGACGCCGCTCCCGCCACGAGAGCGCGGCCGCCACGCCCGGTCGGCAACACACCCGGTTTCCCTACGAAGAGAAGTGAGGTTGCAGTGCACAAGGTCGACGAGCTCGCTTATGTCGGGATCAACGCGGCGGACCTGGACGCATGGAAGGCGTACGCCACCGAGGTGCTCGGGTTCGAGGTCGCGCCCGACGGTGACGACGACAACCTCTACCTGCGGATGGACACCAACCACCACCGGTTCATCGTGCACCCCGCCGGCGACGCCCCCGAGGACGTGGCCTACGTCGGTTGGCAGGTCCGCAACGAGGCGGAGATGCACGCAGTCAAGGCCCAGGTCGAGGCCGCCGGTGTGCCCGTCACCGAGGGCAAGCCGGAGGAGGCCGCCGTCCGCCGCGTCCTCGGCTTCGTCCACTTCGTGGACCCGCACTCCAGGACGCGCATGGAGGTGGCGTACGGCCCGGAGATGACCTTCAGCCCGCCGTTCCACCCCGGCCGGCCCATGGAGGGTGGCTACGTGACCGCCGACATGGGCCTGGGCCACTACGTGACCTACGTCCCGGACGTGGAGGCGGCCGAGAGGTTCTACGGCGAGGCCCTGGGCTTCGCCACCTCGGACACGCCCACGATCCCGGGTGTCGGCCGGGTGGCGTGCTTCATGTACTGCAACCCCCGGCACCACTCGCTGGCCTTCTTCTGGAGCCCCGAGCCGCAGCGCTCCGTCAACCACGTGATGCTCGAGTGCGACACCATCGACGACGTGGGCATCGCCTACGACCTCTGCCGCGACCGGGACATGGTCAAGGTCGAGCTGGGGCGACACAACAACGACCGGATGATCTCGTTCTACGCCAAGAACCCGTCGGGCTGGTACTTCGAGCTGGGCTGGGGTGCCCGCCGGATCGACCCGGACAGCTTCTCGGTCGAGCACTACAGCATGGGCGGGAGCTCCGGGATGGGGGAGTGGGGCCACAAGGGGCTCGACGGGCTGATGTGAGCCGGGTCGGGTGATCCGGTGCCCGCCCGCGGGCGCCGGCGCCGCCGGGACCGCGCACGGGAGGGATCGCAGGTGTCAGGGAACGGACAACGGGGCGTGCTCGGCGACGGCGTGCAGGTCGAGGACCTGATCGATCGGGAGGAGCGCACGGTGTCGGCCCGCGTGCTCGCCGACCGGGAGATCTTCGAGCTCGAGCTGGCGCGCATCTTCGCCCGGGCGTGGATCCCGGTGGCGCTCACCGCCGAGCTGCAG
>DASSGC010000010.1:0-3429 GCA_035693765.1 Acidimicrobiales bacterium | reverse complement strand
GCGTTGGTGGGACCGGCGTTCTGGACGCCGTAGGTGTAGGCGACCACCCCGCCCGTCGCGACGGCCGCCGGGGTGGCCGTGGCGGTGAGCTTCAGATCGGCGCTGGGGCAGGGGTTCGACGCGAAGGGAACCAGCCTCACGTCCACGTTGTCGATGGCCACCCCGCACGGGCCCGGGCGCCCCAGCTGGGTGCATACGGTGTTCGAGTCCTGCGTGTACTCGAAGCGGAGCTGGAGCGTGCGCCCGGTGACGCCCGCGCCGGGGAAGCGCATGGAGACGTGCACCGGCCCGCCGGAGGCGCCCGACCAGACCGACATGTCCTCGAAGTAGGCAGGGTCGCCGCTGCGCGGGAGGTGGCGCGGAAAGTGGTTGGCGCCGCCCGTCTTGATCTCCGTGGCGAAGGCCTCCGTCAGGATCGAGCGGAGGGTCTGCCCATTGGTCCGGTCCGCGATGCGGAGGGTGAGGCCGTCGTAGGCCAGTACCGCCTGGGAGGGCTCCTCTTCCAGGTCGTAGACCAGGTCGAGGTCGACGCGAAGCTCGCTGGCGCCGGCCGGGCTCGGGACGGTGAACGCGGGCGAGAAGAGCCGGGCCCAAAGCGTCGCCTCCGTCTCGACGTGGAAGGCGGCGTTCGAGCCCGGGGTGAGGGTGGAGCTGGTGATCCACGGAGAGACCGGGCTCCCGGCTGGGGTGACGCTGGTCCACCCCGCCGGAAGCGCCGGCCCGCCCACTCCCTCGAAGTTCTCCGAGAGAAGCCCCGTCGCGGGGAGCGGCGTACCGGTCGCGAGTCGGATCGGCAGCTCGACGGCGCCCTGGTCCGCCAACACGCTCAGGGTGAGGTCGATGGGCGTTCCCGCGACCAGCGACGGCGCGATCGCCAGGGCGAACGGGGTCGGGTTCCCGCGCCGGGCGCCGGGGGCGATGTCCGGGTAGGCCGAGGCGGCCAGGGTCACGGTCGCGCCGGGCGTATCGCTGACGAGGGTGGCGGCAACCCCGGTGAGCGTGGCCGGGCTCACCGTCGGGTTGGTGACGTAGTTCTCGAGGCCCACCACCAGGGAGAACGACTCGCCCGGATCGAGGGAGCCGTTCCCGAACGCCTTGCAGGACGTCTCGGAGACTTCCAGGGAGACGTCGCGCAGCGGGATCACCGCCAGCGAGGCGTCGCGCCGGTCGAAGTAGGCGTCGGGCGGGAACATCTGCGGCGACGACGGCTGCCCCTCGTCGAACCGGGGCGCGACGCTGGTGGCGCCGAAGGCGGCGTAGAGCCTCCCTCCGAGCGCGACGGCGCCGTTGTAGTCGCCGAGGTTCGGCTGGCTGGCGTCGTTGCCGTACCCCGCGTGGAAGGGGCGGTCCATGAGGCGGGTGGGCGGCGTCCAGGTGGCGCCCTGGTCCGCCGAGGAGGTCGCCATCGCCTCGGTGAGGTCGCCCGTGGCGGCGTACCCCTGGTCGAGCCAGCTCACCCACACGCGGTGCGTGCCCTGGTCCACCGCCACCGTCGGGTAGAACTGGGCCCGGTCGGCGCCCGGGGCGGCGTCGAGCAGGACCGGGGATCCGGTGGCGCAAGCCCCGGTGAAGGCGCGAAGCGCGACGTCGCCGGTTCCATCCGCGAGGTTGCGCTGGTAGGCGACGTAGACGCGGCCCGTGCCGCGGTCGATCGCCATCGCCGGCGACACGTTCACGCGGTCGACGCCGAGGATCTGGTCCTCGAAGGGGAAGCCCTGGGCGTCGAGGGCGACCGGCGGCGTCCAGGTGGCACCGCCGTCGGTGGAGCGCGAGCAGCGGATGTTGCGGCGGCCGGTCGCGGGCGCGCTGGCGCGCCATACCACGTAGGCGGTGGAGGTCGCGTTGGTGGCGCCGGGGAGGAACCGCGGGACGGACGCCTGGACCCCGCCGCCGGCCGGGGCGGTCTCGACGGTGGCGGCTGGCGACCAGGTGTTCCCACCGTCGTCGGAGAAAGTCGTCCTGATGGCGAGGGAGGCGGGGCCGAAGTCGCTCCACGACATGAGGATCCGTCCCGTGACCGGGTTCACGTCGATGAACTCCTTGTCCGCGTCGTGGCCGGTGACGAAGGTGGGCCCCACCTCGATGGGCCCGGTCCACGACGTTCCCGCGGTCGGTCCCGCGTTCGAGACGTGGAGGCACATGCCCTGCAGGCCGTCCGACGGCCGGACGTAGATCGACGAGTAGACGAACCGGTCGTTCAGCGCGTCGTACTTGACGTCGGGGTCGCCGAACACCTGGCCGCGCGCGACCGACGGCAGCAGGCTCCGCCCTCCGGGGCCGACCGGGACCGGCGACCAGCCGAGGCCCCCGTCGGTGGAGCGCGCCAGGCCCGAGACGCTCAGCGGGAGCGCATCGAATCCGGTCTGGTCGTTGTATCCGGCGATGAGGACGCTGCCGTCGCCGTTGGCGGCGATGGTGGTCTCCGACTGCGAGGCGACCCGGTTCGCGCCGCTCACCAGCACGTCAGGCAGGCCGACCGCCGCGGCCTCGAGGATGGGCTGGAGCAGGCGGTCCGCCAGCGGCGCGGCGCCAGGCGCGCCCTGGTCCGGATCGGCCGCGCCGCGCAGGCCCGCCGCACGGGCGCCCATGGGGGACATCTCCTGGTAACGCCGCTGGTCGGCGGACCCGGCGAGTTGCTTCGGTCCGGCGGGGCGGGGCGACGCCGGCCCTCCGCCACCGTCAGCCGGCCTGGCGCCGTGGCTCGGTGCGGCGTTCGCTCGGCTCGACGGCGCGCCGAGCGCGACCACCGCCAGTGTCAGGATGGCAATCCGGATCACATCTGGTGCCCTCCAGGCGCGCACGGCCTCACAAGAGCAGAGTCCGATCGCCGTTGGCAACGAAGATCTTCACCAAGGGCAGAGACCAGCGACGCCACCCGCATGCCGAGGCCCGCATTCCGGCGACCGCGTACGCGCTCTGCGCGAGAGCGGCGCTGCCACACGTGCGGCTGTCCACGAACTCGATTCGAATCCCGGAGGGGGACGACGGGCGGGCCCCCGTCTTCTCGCCAAGCTGGCGAGCGAAGGCTCAGCATCCGCCCCGCCGGGGTCCCGGCCTGGCGTTGACGGCCCGCGCGACGACCGGTAACGTTGGATCGCCGGGTGACCTCCCTTTTCCGCATGCTCCTCGTCGCGACCGCGCTGCTCTCGAGCGGCGCGCTCCAGCTCGCTGGCGCCGCTGGTGACGACGCGTGCTGCGCGGAGGGGAGAGGAGAGGAAGGGAAGGACGCGTCCTGTCCCGACTGTCCTCCCGGCCTCGCGTGCGCGTGCTGCCCGATTCGCGGTGCGGTCCAGACCGCAGTCCTCGACGTCGCCCCCGCGCCGTCGCCGGGCGCCGCGATCGCCGTCACCATCGCCGAGCCCAGCCGCCGCGCGTCGGTGACGGACATCTTCCATCCTCCGCGGGCCTGAGCGCGACCTTCGCGCTCGA
>DASSGC010000009.1:0-20741 GCA_035693765.1 Acidimicrobiales bacterium | reverse complement strand
CGGTGCCGGCACCGGCGCCGGCACCGGCACGTTCGCCGAGCTGTACGACCTCACCCCGCTGCCCGGCAGCGACGGCCAGTTCGATCCCGAGGGGATCGCGGTCAGCACCGTCCTCGGCGGCGGCACGGGCGCCGGCGGCGGGGCCGCGCTCTACAAGCCCCACCCCGCCCAGCTCGCCGCCACCGACCAGATCAACCTCGCGCAGGGCGTCCGGCCCCGGCCGGGCGCGGCCGGCACGCTCGTCACGCCCGACGGGCAGCCGTGGCCGGCCTCCAGCGTGAAGGGCTCGAACCCGCCCGCGCTCAACCCGCAGGTGCAGCAGGTGCTCGACGACATCCCGGTCGCCAGCCAGGGAGCGGCGCACGGCCGCTGCGTCGAGCCGCAGTCGCTGTCCAAGGCGCTCGACGCCGGCGTCGATCCCCGCGGCGGGGTGATGAGCACCGGCATGGTGCGCACCGAGGGCCACCCCAGGCACGGTCAGTCCCTGCCCCCCTGCCAGTCGTGCGGCGTCCTTCTCGACAACTTCGGCGTCGACTGGCTGCCCCCGGCATGATCGAGGAACCATGACCCGCTTCACCCCCGCCGTGTCCGAGGCCCTGGAGGCGGCCGGCTGGTCGCCGGGGCGGCGCCTGCCCGACGAGCAGATCCGGGCGTGGTCCGATGGCCTCCCCGGCTTCGCCATGTTCCCCGCGGCCGAGGCCGCGCTGCGCGAGTTCGGCGGCCTCGCCGTCGACCAGCACGGCCCCGGCATCGACCGGGCCCGCGAGCCGTTCGAGCTCGACCCCCTGCTCGCCTGGGGCGAGGAGGACCGCTTCGAGCTGTTCGCCGACGAGTACGGCGTGACGCTGTTCCCGCTGGGCGAGGCGGCGGGCAGCCACTACTTCCTGGCCGTCGACCCCGGCGGTCGCACCTTCCTGGTGATGGACGACATCCAGCTCATCGCCGAGTCGTTCGACGACGCGCTGGAGTCGCTGATCCTCGGCAAGGGCCGCCTGCCCTTCCCGTAAGAGGCCGAGCGGATAGGGAGCTCGCCACGGCCTACGCGTGGGGATTTGGCGTGGAAGCACCAGCTCCACAGCTCGGCCGACCGGCAACGCAGCACGGTGACACGCGCCGGCGTGACCGATCCGCTCGAGTCCTGGGAACCCGCTAGCGCGCCGGGGCTGCGGCGTCGCCGGTCCCCAGGTAGCTGGCCCACAGGCCGGCATAGGGACCGCCCGCCGCGATCAGCTCGTCGTGCGCGCCGGCGTCGACCACCCGCCCGCCCTCCAGCATGACGATCCGGTCGGCGCGGGCGGCCGACTGGAGGCGGTGGGCGATGAGCAGCGTGGTGCGCCCCTCGCTGACCTTCGCCATGGCCCGCACGACCTGCGACTCCGTGGCGAGGTCGAGGTTGGCCGTGGCCTCGTCGAGGATGAGGATGGCGGGGTCGACGAGCTGGGCCCGGGCGAGGGCGATGAGCTGGCGCTGCCCGGCCGAGAGCGACCGGCCCCGCTCGACCACCGGCTGCAGGTACCCCGAGGGCAGCCGGGCGATGAAGTCGTGGGCCCCGACCGCCCGGGCCGCGGCCTCGACCTCGGCGTCGGTGGCGTCGGGCCGGGCGTAGGCGATGTTGTCGCGGATCGTGCCGGTGAACAGGAACGCCTCCTGCGGCACGAAGCCGAGCTGGCGGCGGAACGCCTCCAGGTCGATGTCGACCAGGGGCCGGTCGTCGACCAGCACCCGCCCGCCCGTGGGGTCGTAGAGCCGGGCGGCCAGCTTGACGAGCGTCGACTTGCCGGCCCCGGTCTGGCCGACGAAGGCCACGGTCTCGCCCGGCGCGACCGCCAGCGACACGTCGGTGAGCGCCGGCTCGGGCTGACCGGCGTAGGTGAAGCTCACGTGGTCGAACCGCACCGCGCCCCGCAGCCGGCCGGGGTCGGCCGGATGGTCGCTCTGGCCGACCGAGACCGGCACGTCGAGCAGGTCGGTGATGCGGTCCATCGCCACCTTGCCCTGCTGGTAGGTGTCGAACACCTGGGAGAGCTGCTGGATGGGGGCGAACACGGTGGTGAGGTAGAGCACGAACGCGAACAGGTCGCCGACCTCGAGGCTGCCGCCCCGCACCAGCCCGGCGCCCGCCCACAGCACCAGCGCGGTCGCGACGGTCGACAGCAGCTCGACGAACGGGAAGTAGGTCGAGGCGATGAGGGTCGAGTCGAGGCGTGCCGCCCGGTGGCGGCCGGCCACCTCGCGGAACCCGTCCATGTTGCGCTGCTCGCGGGCGAACGCCTGCGCCACCCGCATGCCCGACACGCTCTCGGACAGGTTGGCGTTGACCGCCGCGATCCGGTCGCGCACCTCGCCGTAGGCCCGGGCGCTCCGGCGCCGGAAGATCACCGTGGCGACGATCAGCGGCGGGACCACGGCCAGCACCACGAGGGCGAGCTGGGCGTTGAGCGACGTCAGGATGGCGATCGCGCCCACGAAGGTGACGAGCTGGACCAGCGCGTCGACGAACCCCGTCTGCAGCAGCGACTGCATCGCCTCCAGGTCGGAGGTCATGCGGGTCAGGATGCGGCCCGTCATCTCGCGGTCGTAGTAGTCGAGCCCCAGCCGCTGGAGGTGGGCGAAGACTCGGATGCGCAGGCCGAGCAGCAGCTCCTGGCCGAGGCGGCTGCTCACGACCGTGTCGAAGTAGCCGAGGATGCTCACCGCCACGGCGACGCCGAGGAACACGCCGCTGGCCGCCAGCAGCCAGCCGAGGTCGTCGCCGCGGACGCCCTTGTCGACCCCGATGCTCACCAGGTACGGGCCGGCCAGCATGCCGAGGGCGTTGGCGCCGACCAGCAGGGCGGCGACGACCATGCGGCGCCGCTGGGGCGCCAGCACCTGGCGGAAGGTGAGGTGGCGGGCGGGCCGGGCGGCCTCGGCGACGACCACCTCCGGCTCGTCGACGATGGGCGGCAGCGCGGCGATGCGGGCCATCAGCTCAGGAGTGGGCGGGGCGCTCATCCCCGCGACCATGAGCATCCCCCCGCCGCCCCCCATGCCCATGCCGACCGGCGGGCCGCCCGCCGCCTGGCGGGCGGCGAAGTAGGCCTGGCGCTGGGTGGCGGCGATGGCGGCCTCGTCGGCCTCGCTGCGGCGCCAGGCCGCGGCGGTGACACCGTTGCCGCCGTTCGCGGCCCTGCCGGCCCTGCCGGCCTGGCCGGCCTGGCCGGGCATCGTGCCGGCGGGTGCGGCGTCGACGGCGACGACGTCGGCGTGCGGAGCAGCGGCGGCGGCCGGGGCATGGTCGCCGTCGTGGTCGGCCAGGCTGTCGAGATCGTCGCCGCCGAGCAGCCGGCGGTAGAGCGCGCACCGCCCGGTCAGCTCCTCGTGGGTGCCGATGTCGACCACCCGGCCGCCCTCGAGGACGGCGATGCGGTCGGCGAGGTTGAGGGTGGAGCGCCGGTGCGCCACGAGGATCGTCGTGCGGCCCCGCATCACCTCCCGCAGCGTCTCGTGGATCTCCTCCTCGGTGCGGACGTCGATCGAGCTGGTGGCGTCGTCGAGCAGCAGCACCCGGGGATCGGTGAGCAGCGCGCGGGCCAGGGCGATGCGCTGGCGCTGGCCGCCCGAGAGGGTGAGCCCCCGCTCGCCCACCACGGTGTCGTAGCCGTCGGGCAGCGCGGTGACGAAGTCGTGGGCCCGGGCCCAGCGGGCGGCCCGCACGACGTCCTCGTCGGAGGCGTCGGGCCGGCCGTAGCTGAGGTTGGCGCGGATCGTGTCCGAGAACAGGAAGCTCTCCTCGAACACCACCCCGAGGTGGCGGCGCAGCGACTCGAGCCGCAGGTCGCGCACGTCCACCCCGTCGATGGTGATGGCGCCGGACTGCACGTCGTAGAAGCGGGGCAGCAGCAGCGACACGGTCGACTTGCCCGAGCCCGACGCCCCGACCAGCGCCACCACCTCGCCGGGCGCCACCCGCAGGCTGAAGTGGTCGAGCACCGGCTCCGACCGCAGGTAACCGAAGCTCACGCCGTCGAAGGCGACCTCGCCCGTCACCTCGCCGAGGTCGCGGGCGCCGGGCCCCTCGACCACGTCGGGGGTCGAGTCGAGCAGCTCGAAGACCCGCTCGGCCGCGGCCCGGGCGGTCGAGCCCACCACCAGCATCCCCGCCACCTGGCGGACGGGGGCGACGAGCTGCAGCAGGTAGGTCTGGAAGGCCAGCAGCGTGCCGAGCGTGATGTGGTCGTTCATGGCCAGCCAGCCGCCGAGGGCGAGCACGGCCACCTGGGCCAGGGCCGGCACCGCCTGCATGACCGACTGGCGCCGGGCCGAGATGCGGGCGTTCCGCATGCGGGCCCCGAACAGCCGGACGGCGGCGTCGGCCAGCTTGGCGAGCTCACGCCGTTCCTGGCCGAAGCCCTTGACCACCCGGACGCCGGTGGTGGCCTCGTCGACGACGGTGGCCAGCTCGGCCGCCCGCTGCTGGGCGTCCCAGCTCGACGGGTAGACGACCGCCCGCAGGCGCAGGGCCATGACCAGCAGGGCGGGCACGGTCACCAGCGCCACCGCCGTCAGGGGCGGCGACAGCCGCACCATCAGGCCCAGCGACAGGAAGAACAGCACGACGTTGGCGCTCATGAAGGGCAGGAAGCCCAGCAGGAGCTGCACCACCCGCACGTCGCTGTTGGCCCGCGACACGAGCTGCCCGCTCTGCAGCTCGTCGTGCCGGGCGAAGTCGAGCCGGTGCAGGTGGTCGTAGATGTCGTTGCGCATGTCGTACTCGACGTCGATGCCGAGCCGGCCGGCGCCGAAGCGCCGCGCGAACGAGAGGCCGAACCGCACGAGGCCGAGGCCCAGCATGGCGAGCAGCAGCGGCGCCAGGTCGGCGGCCGGGCGGCCGGCGCCCCGGGGGACGACGGCGTCGTCGACCACCGCCCGGATGAGCAGCGGCAGCACCGCGGTGATGCCGGTGCCGGCCAGCGCCGCGCCGAACACCACCACCAGGTCGCGGCGGTGCCGGCGCAGGTAGGGCCACATCCGCCGCAGCCAGCCGTCCTGCGGGCCGGCGGTGGCGGGGCTCTCGGCCACGGTCACCCGGTGGTCTGACCCGCGGGTTCGCCCGTGGACCGGCGGACGAGGTCGGGCACGACGTCACCCAGCTCGGCCGGGTCCCAGCGGGCGCCGTGGTCGACGCCGGGCCCCCGCCGCCACCCCTCGGCCACGGCGACGCGCCCGCCGCCGACGAGGAACACCTGGCCGGTGATGCCGGCCGAGGCGGGGCTGGCGAGCCAGGTGACGAGCGGTGCGATGTTGTCGGCCGACCGCGGGTCCCACTCGCCTTCGGCGGGCGCGGGACCGCGACCGCCACCGAGGTTCTCGGTCATGCGGGTGCGGGCGCCGGGGGCGATGGCGTTGACGGTGACGCCGTGCCGGCCCAGCTCCTTGGCGGCGATGATCGACAGGGTGGCGATGCCGGTCTTGGCGGCGCCGTAGTTGCTCTGCCCGGGGTTGGCGAACAGCCCGGAGGTGGACGAGGTGTTGATCACCCGGGCGTCGTGGGTGTCGCCGGCCTTGTCGCGCTCGCGCCAGTAGGCCGCGGCGTGGCGCAGCGGGGCGAACGTGCCCTTGAGGTGGACGCGGATGACCGCATCCCACTCGGCCTCGCTCATGTTGAACAGCATCCGGTCGCGCAGGATGCCGGCGTTGTTCACGAGCACGTCGAGCCGGCCGAACACGTCGACCGCCTGCTCGACCAGCCGGCGGGCGCCGTCCCAGTCGGCCACGTCGTCGGTGTTGGCCACGGCCGCGCCGCCGGCGGCCTCGATCTCGTCGACGACGGCCTGGGCCGGTCCGGCGTCGGCGCCGTCGCCGGTGACCGAGGCGCCGAGGTCGTTGACGACCACGTGGGCGCCCTGGCGGGCCAGCTCCAGGGCGTGACCCCGGCCGATGCCCCGGCCGGCGCCGGTGACGATGGCGACCCGCCCCTCGCAGATGCCGGTCATGCTCCGTCCTTTCCGCTGGCGGCGGCTGCGCCGCCGGTCGCCGCGGCGCGGTACCGGTCGCGCAGGCGGCGCTTGTACAGCTTGCCCGCGTCGGTGCGCGGCAGGCTCTCCACGAAGTCGACCCGCCGCGGGCACTTGTAGTGCGCGAGGCGGTCGCGGCAGTGGCCGATCAGCGCGGCGGCCAGCTCGTCGCTCGGCGCGTAACCGGGGCGGAGCTGGACGGCGGCCAGCACCGACTCGCCCCACTCGTCGTCGGGCACGCCGATGACGGCCACGTCGGCCACGGCCTCGTGCGGCCACAGGACCTCCTCCACCTCGGCCGGGTAGATGTTGACCCCGCCGGAGATGATGAGGTTGGCGCTGCGGTCGGTGAGGAACAGCCAGCCGTCCTCGTCGAGGTAGCCGACGTCGCCCATGGTGAAGTGGTCGCCCCGGTAGCTCTCGGCGGTCTTGCCGGCGTCCTTGAAGTAGGAGAACCGGCCGACGTCGGGGGCCCGCAGGTAGATGGTGCCGACCTCGCCGGGCGGCAGGCTCTCGCCGGTGACCGGGTCGAGGATGCGGATGTGGTCGGGGTCGTGCGGCCTGCCCACGGTCCCGGGCCGGTCGAGCCACTGCTCGCTGGTCACGAACGTGCCGACGCCCTCGGTGGCGGCGTAGTACTCGAGCAGCACCGGGCCCCACCAGTCGATGATGGCCCGCTTGACCGCCACCGGGCAGGGGGCGGCCCCGTGGATGACCATCCGCAGCGACGACAGGTCGGCCGCCGCCTTCTCCTCCTCGGGCAGCGCCAGCAGCCGGTGGAACATGGTGGGGACCATGTGGCTGTGGGTGACGCGGTGCTCGGCGATCAGCCGCAGCGTCGCCGGCGCCGACCAGCCGTCCATGAGCACGACGCCCACGCCCGCCACGAGCGGGCCGGCCAGCGAGAACGACAGCGGTGCGCTGTGGTACAGCGGCCCGGTGCACAGGTGGAGCGACTCGCCGGGCACGTAGCCCGTGGGCGGCATCGTGCGGCGGGCGATGCGTTGGTTGTCGGTGCGGTGGACGCCCTTCGGCCGCCCGGTGGTGCCCGACGTGTACATCATCACCCGGCCCAGGACGGGATCGGGCAGGTCGGCGCCGTCCTCGGCGCCGACGGCCTCGTCGTAGGGCTCGAAGCCGTCGATGGCGCCACCGACGGCCAGCCGCAGGGTGGCGGCCGGTGCGCCCCGGGCGGCACCGGCCGCCACCTCGGCGAAGCGGGCGTCGGCCACGAGCGCGCCGGCCTCGCAGTCGTCGACGATGTAGGCGGCCTCGTCCGCGGTGAGGTGCCAGTTGATGGGCGTGAACCGCAGGCCGGCCCGCAGCGCGGCGGCGTAGGTGGCCACGTACTCCGCCCGGTTCGCGACCATGGCGGCCACGCCGTCACCCGGCCGGAGGCCGTCGCGGCGCAGCACGCGGGCCAGGCGGTTGGCCTCGGCGTTGAGCCGGGCCCAGGTGCGCCCGCCCGCCGGGTCGCCCGGGGTGACGACGGCGGGCAGGTCGGGCTGGCGGCTCGCCCAGTGGGCGAGCGTCATCCCCGAGCGCAGCGCGGACCGGTAGGCGTCGCGCTCGGGGTCGGGGTCTCTTGCCGCGGAGCCGGGCGTGGGGGTGCCCGGCCCCGCGGCAGGAACGTGGGACATCACCGGTCCTCGTCGTTGTGCCCGGGCTCCTTGGGCAGGCCCAGCACCCGCTCGCCCACGATGTTGCGCTGCACCTGGGCGGTGCCGCCCCAGATGGTGCCCGACCGGCTGCCGAGGAACTCCGACTGCCACCGGTCGAGCGCGTAGCCATCGCCGTCGGGGCGGATCATCGACTGGGCGCCCCGCAGGTTCATGCCCCACTCGCCGATGTCGCGGGCGTACTCCGACCAGAACATCTTGTTGATCGACGCCCCGGGGCCGGGCTCCTTGCGGGCCAGCACCTCGGACAGGGTGCGCAGGCCGGCATAGCGCATGATCTCGGTGTGGGTGTACGCCTTGGCCAGGTCCTGGCGGACCAGGGGGTCGTCGTTGCGCCCGAGCTTGCGGGCCTCCTCGACCAGCCGCCAGAACTGGCGCTGGTAGCGGACGTGCTGGGTGGTGGCGTTGCCGCCCCGCTCGTTGCCGAGCGTGGTCATCGTGACCCGCCAGCCGTTGTGGAGCCCGCCGATGACGTTGAACAGCGGCGCGCGGGCCTCGGTCAGGAACGTCTCGGTGAAACCGCTGGCACCGGTGATCTGGCGCAGCGGGCGCAGCTCGATGCCGTTGGCGCTGCCGTCCTCCCGCTTCATCGGCACCAGGACGTAGGAGATGCCCTGGTGCTTGGGGGCGTCCGGGTCGGTCCGGCACAGGCAGAACATCATGTTCGCCATCTGCGCGCCCGAGGTCCACACCTTCTGGCCGGTGATCACGACCTCGTCGCCGTCGACGATGCCCCTGGTCTTGAGGCCGGCCAGGTCGGACCCGGCGTCGGGCTCGGAGAACCCCTGGCAGTAGCGGTCCTTGCCGCTGATGATGCGCGGCAGGAACGCGGCCTTCTGCTCGTCGGTGCCGTGCACGATGATCGAGGGCCCGACCAGCCACTCGCCCATGCCCCGGGTCATCCGCGGGACGCCGGCGCGGGCGAACTCCTCGTTCATGACCGCCACCTCCAGCCCGGTGAGGCCGCGGCCGCCGTACTCCTTGGGCCAGCTCACGCACATGTAGCCGGCCTGGTGCAGCTTGTCGGTCCAGGCCCGGAGCCGGGCCCAGCCGGCCGTACCGGCCGCGGCGGCGGCCGGACCGCGCTCGGCCGCGTCGGGGTCGATGTCGTCGGGCCGGTTGGCCTCCAGCCACTGGCGCAGCTCGTCCCGGAACTTCTCCGCCTCGGGACCCAGGTCGATCTCCATCGGCATCGTGCCGTCCCCTCTGTCGGTGCTCGTTCAGTCGTCGTCGCGTGCCGGCGCGGGGGCCGGGGCCCGACCGAGCCCGGCGACGACCCGGTCGACCAGCGCCTGCCAGGCCTCCGGGTCGGGCCCGGCGAGCCCCGAGCCGCGGTGCAGCAGCAGGCCCAGGTACAGCGTGCGGTACAGGAACAGGACCGCCTCGGGATCGATGTCGGAGATCGATCCGTCGGCGGCCGCGGCGGCCACCAGGGGCTCGACCCCGGCCCGCCACGAGTCGTAGGCGTCGGCCAGGGCCTGGGCGACCTCGTCGTCGCGGCGGGCGGTGACGTAGGCCTCGAGGCGCACGGCCTCGAAGCTGTACAGCGGGCGGCCGAGCAGCCGGGCGCCGTGGCGGAGGAGGTCGCCGAGGCTGCGGGCCCCGCTGGCCAGCACGCCGCCCCGGGCCGAGGCCCGGACGACCGCCTCGCGCAGCAGCTCGTTCTTCGACCGGAAGCGGCCGTAGACGGTGCCGGTCGACACGCCCGCCTCGCGGACGATGTCCATGATGCGGGTGCCCGCATAGCCCTCGCGGGCGAACACGGCGGCGGCCGCCTGCACCAGGCGCCGGCGCAGGTCGTCGCCGTCACCATCGTCGCGGTCGCCTGTCGGGCTCGCCGTCACCGTCGTCTCAGCCCTTGGCGGCGATCTCGGCCTGGAGCTGCCGGGAGTAGTCGATGCGGCCGGTCCGCTCGGCGGGTGGGCCGGTGCACAGCCACAGCGCGGCGTCCGCGAACTCCTCGGGCCGCTCGATGAGCTCCTCGGGGACGCCCTTGGTGAGGCCGTGGTGCTCGACGCCCGGCGTGGCGACGAGCCCGGTGGGCGCGAGCACGTTGACGGCGATGCCGTACGGGTGGACCTCGGCGGCCAGGCCCGTGGTGAACCGTTCGAGCGCGGCCTTGCACATGCCGTAGACGGTGCCGCCCCGCATGCCCCGCCGGAAGGGCGGCCCCTGGGGATGGCGCCCCGCAGCGGAGGAGATGTTGAGGATCCAGCCGCTCCCCCGCTCGCGCATGGCGGGGAGCACCATCTGGGCCAGCTCGAACGGCGCCCGCACCTGGACCTCGAACATCGTGGCGTAGTGGTGGTCGTCGAACGTCTCGACCGGCTCGAAGAAGGTGACGGCAGCGTTGTTGACCAGCACGTCGATCGGCCCGAGCTGCCTGGTGACCTCGGTGACGAGGTGGCAGCGGTCGTCGGGCAGCGACAGGTCGGCGGCCACGGCGACGGCGGTGCCGCCGGCGTCGACGATCTCGCGGACGGTCGTGGTGGTGCTACCGGGGAGGGGGTGGTCGCCCTCCTCGACGGTCCGGGCCGACACCGCGACCGCGGCACCGGCCGCCGCGAACCGGCGGGCGATGGCCTCGCCGATGCCGCGGCTGGCCCCGGTGACCAGCGCGACGCGCCCGTCGAGCGGGGCGGCGTCGCCCGTCACGCCTCGATCCCCGCGGTGGCCGTGCCCGAGAACACCTCGACCCCGTCCTGGTTGGTGGTGCGCACGGCGAGGTCGACCGTGGGCTCGCCGCCGTCCCCGTCACCGCCGGCACCACCGTCGGCACCACCGCCGGCACCACCGTCGGCATGCACGGCGGTGACGGTGAAGGTGGCGGTCAGGTCGTCGCCCGGCCACACCTGGGAGGTGAAGCGCCCGCCGAAGCTGCGGAGGTTGCCGTCGCCCACCAGCGCGGTGAGCGCCCGGCCGGTCATGCCCATGGTGAGCATGCCGTGGGCGAACACGCTGGGGTAGCCGGCCACCTTGGTGGCGAACACCTCGTCGGTGTGGAGGGGGTTGTAGTCTCCCGACGCGCCGGCGTACTGGACGATCTGCGTGCGGGTGAGGTCCTCGACCAGCACCTCGGTGAAGGTCAGGCCGTCCTTGAGGTCGCTCGCCCGGAGCGTCACTGCTGCACCGCCCGCTCGGTCCGCACGGCCACGCCGCGGGCGGTGACAACCAGCTCGCCGTGCTGGTCGCGGTACTCGGTGATCTGCTCGGAGAACACGAGCACGCCGGCCCGCCGGCCCTGCTTCTCCCACCGCTCGCCGGGGCGGGTGGTGGCCGTGAGCACGTCGCCGATCCGCAGCGGCCGGTGGTAGGTGTAGTGCTGCTCGGCGTGGAGGCCGGAGCCGCCGCCGCCCCGCGGCCGGCGCTCGCCCGTCGCGGCTTGGGCGTCGGGCGACTCCTTCGGCCGCTGCAGGCCCGACGGGTACCTCCCCGAGCCGAACCAGGTGCGGCCGACCTTCGGGCGCAGCCCGTAGTCGGGATCGAACTGGGCACTCGCCTGCACGAACGTCGCCGGGATCGTGGTGCCCGGCTCGGGATCGCCGATGCTGCGGGCGAACATCAGCACGTGGCCCG
This sequence comes from Acidimicrobiales bacterium, assembly GCA_035693765.1. Taxonomy (GTDB): domain Bacteria; phylum Actinomycetota; class Acidimicrobiia; order Acidimicrobiales; family VFJN01; genus ZC4RG19. Next base: position 9,490 of record DASSGC010000009.1, on the reverse strand, counting down.
CCTCGATCGGGAAGCTCTCGACTGCCATGGGCCGAAGAATAACTTTTTCTCCTGCCGCCGAACAGAGGAAATTGTGCTCTACGTCACATCTCCGGAAGCGACGTGACCTGCCCCGGGGCGCAACACGGCGCCTGACCGCAGGTCAGCGGCAGTGGCGGCCGGCCGGGCGGGCGGTCAGTTGCGGGCGGCGCGGTCGCCCGCGTGGCGCGCCAGCACGGCGTCGACCGCGGCGGCATCGGCCGCCACGGCCCGCACGACGTACGACGCGGCACCGTGGGCGGCCGCGTCGATGTCCATCCGCCGGCGTCCGTCCGCGTGGCGGTTGTCCGCGTACAGCAGCACGAACGAGTACACGACGCCGCTGTTGGCCTGCGACAGCACCGCCGCGTCCTCGTCGATGCGGACCAGCCCCCGCTCCTGGCCCTCGGCCAGCAGGGCGGTCGCGTCGTCGTCGAGGACCCGGCGCGACTGCGACCGCCGCTCCCGCAGCCGCTCGTCGCCGCGGAGCTGGTTGGAGATGATGCCGTAGAGCCGGTGGTTCTCGGCGATGAAGCGCACCGACTCCGCGGTGCCGACGTACAGCCGCTCCAGCGGGTCGTCGATGCCCTCGACCGCCCGGCTCTGCACCCGCCGCAGGCGGCGTCCCATGTCGACCACGATCTCCTCGAACAAGGTCTCCTTGTTCTCGAAGTACCAGTAGACGAGGCCCTTGGCGACGCCCGCCGCATGGGCGATGTCGATCATGCGCGTGTCCTCGTAGCCACGGCGGGCGAAAAGCTGCTCCGCGTGGTGAAGGAGGTCCGCCTTGCGGTCCTGGCCGTGCCGGGTCAGGCTCCGGCTCTCGGTCGACACGGAGGTCACGCTAGTGGCTGGCGGGGCCGCGCCAGCACCTCCTGCACCAGCGTGACGGCCAGGACACCCTCCGCGGTCCATAGCGATCCGCGGGCGACGCCCCGCGCCCGGGCCGTCGCGACGGCCTCCAACTCGTACAGCAGCCACTCGTCGGCCCGCACCGGATGGTGGAACCACATGCAGTGGTCGAGGCTCGCCATCATGCGCGAGCCACGGGGCGCCTCCAGCACCCCCGACACCACGCCCACCGGCCCCATGTCCGACAGGAACGTGAGCAGGCAGGCGTGCAACGACGGGTCGTCGGGCAGGCGTCCCGGCACGCGCACCCAGACGGCCCGCACGCCCGGCCGGGCATGCGCCGCCTCCCGCATCTCCACCGGGCGGTCCCGCCGCATCGGCGGGAACAGGGGCCGGGGGCCCACGCCGGGCGGTCCCGCCGCCGCCACCGGCGACGGCGGCTGGTGCTCCTCCCCGGGCTCGTCGAGGTGGAACGACGCGTCGAGGTTGAGGATGGCGTCGCCCTCCTGCAGCGCCACCACCCGGCGGGTGGTGAACGACCGGCCGTCGCGGATGCGGTCGACCACGTAGTCGACGGGAACGCCGAAGCGTCCCGGCCGCAGGAAGTAGGCGTGCAGCGAGTTGACGGCGTGGCCGGCCTCGACGGTGCAGGTGGCGGCCCGCAGGGCCTGGCTCGCCACCTGACCGCCGAACAGGCGACCCGGACCGAACGGCACCTCGGCCCGCTGCCGGGCCCGGTAGGTATCGGGGGCGACGGGTTCGAGCGCGAGCAGGTCGCCGAGGACCGACGCGGGTTCCTCGGTCACGCCCCGGGCAGCCGCTCGACCACGGTGGCCATGGCCATGCCGCCGGCGGCGCACATCGTCTCGATGCCCCACTGCGCATCGCGGGTGTGCAGGTCGTTGATGAGCGTGGTCATGATGCGGGCACCGGTCATGCCGAAGGGATGCCCCAGCGCGATGGCCCCGCCGTGGGGGTTGAGCTGGCCGTCGATGTCGATGCCGGTGTGCTCGCACACGGGGAGCACCTGTGCCGCGAACGCCTCGTTCAGCTCGACGACGTCGATGTCGCCGATGGTCATGCCGGTGGCGGCCAGCACCTTGCGCACGGCGTCGATCGGGGCCACGCCCATGATCTCGGGGTCGTTGCCCGAGTAGGCGGTCGCCACGATGCGGGCCAGCGGGGCCAGGCCGAGGGCCTCGGCCTTCTGCCGGCTGGTGAGGAGCACGGCCGCGGCGCCGTCGTTGAGCGGGCAGCTGTTGCCGGCCGTGACCGACCCGCCCTCCTTGAACGGGGTGGGCAGCTCGGCCAGCTTCTCGACCGTGGTGCCGGGCCGGGGCCCGTCGTCCCTCGCCACCACCGTGCCGTCGTCCTTGGTGATCGGGGTGATCTCGGCGTCGAAGATCCCGGCCGCCTGGGCCGCCACGGCCCGATCCTGCGACAGCTTGGCGAACGCGTCCATGTCGGCCCGCGACACCCCGTACTTCTCCGCCACGTTCTCGGCCGTCATGCCCATCGGGATGTAGACGAACGGGAACGGCGAGTCGCGGCCCAGCAGCTTGGCGTTCAGGCCGCCCGGCCCGAAGCCCCGGCCGCGGTTGCCGCCCCCGCCGCCGGCCTCCTTGCCCTCGGGCACCGGCGGGCGCGACGACTTCTCGACCCCGCAGGCGATGATCATGTCGGCCTCGCCCACCTTGATGGCGTTGGCCGCGGCGGTGATCGACTGCAGGGAGCTGGCGCAGAACCGCTGCACCGTGTGGCCCGGCACCTCCAGGGGGAGCCCGGCCAGGATGCCGGCGGTGCGGGCGATGTTGAACCCGGTCTCCCCGGCCTGGGCGACGTTGCCGCAGATGATGTCCTGGATCTCCGTCCGGTCGACCTGGGGCACCTTGTCCATGAGCGCCACGAGCACGTCGGCCATCAGCTCGTCGGCGCGCTTGTCGACGAGCGAGCCCTTGTTGGCGCGACCGATGGGGCTGCGGGTGGCGGCGACGACGACTGCGTCGTTGAGCTCGGGCATCGTGGTGCTCCTGTCGTGATGGGTGGGAAACGGGGGTGGACGGTCGCCGGCGGTCAGCCGGTGCGGGAGGTCCGCGGCTCGTAGGTGGGCGGCAGGTCCTCCTCGGGCGTGGCCTGCAGCAGGGTGAACGTGTCGGCCTCGGCGAAGAAGGTGCCGGTGGCGTCGGCCAGCTCGCCCGGCAGGTACCGCTTGCCGTTGTCCACGTAGCGGTACATGCCGGTGCCCTCGCCGCCGACCTCGTCGGGGCCGGTGGCGTCGGCGTCCCACCAGACGAGGGTGACGTCGTCGGCCCCCGACCAGTCGGTCCACGGCCAGCGGACCTCGCCGTAGGACGAGCCGAACGCGGTCGTGTACCCGCTGGTGGGCTCGTAGGCGAACATGGCCTCGCGGTAGGTCTCCGCCGTCAGCTCGGGACCGGCCAGGTGGATGCCGGCGAACAGGCGGCCGAAGTCGAAGATGTTGGGGTAGGCGGGCAGCGTCTTGCCCAGGTACCACGACACGAGGTTGCCCTCGTCGGCCAGCGCCTCCGGATCCACCCGGGCCAGCAGGTACGAGATGCCGAAGGCGTGGGCCCACTGCTCCTGGTCGTACCGGCGGGCGAAGGCGGTGGAGTCGGTGCCGGTCGAGCCGGTGACGATCCACTCCGGCCGGTAGTCCTGGGCCGTGGCCTCCTGGGTGAGGTAGATCGGGAAGAACGGGTCGCCGGCGAAGATCACGCTGGTCACGCCCGCGTCCTTGAGCCGGGCCACGATCGTGGCGGCGTCCTCGGGCGCGCGGCTGAGGTCGAGGATGTAGGGGATCTGGTCGGCCAGCTCGACCCCGTCCTCCGCGAGCCGGTCGGCGAAGAAGTCGACCGCCGCCTTGCGGTCGCCCGCGGCCGTCTCGTAGTAGACGACCGCGAACGTGCGTTCCTCGCTCCGGAACGCCGGGTCGCCGGCGAACTCGGCGGGCTCGCCCGCGAGCTGCGAGGTGACGAAGTCGGCCCGGTGCACGTAGCCCTGGGTCGACGACATGGTGGCGCCCCAGGCGTAGGGCGCCAGCTCCTCGTAGACCTCGTTGGGCTGGCCGGTGACGCACAGGCAGAGGACGCCCCGGTTGGCCAGCTCCTCGGCGTAGATGTTGGTCTGGGCCGGGCCGCCGATGGCGGCGAAGGCGCCGATGTCGTCGGCGATCCTGATGGCGTCGGCCCGGGCCGCGGCGTCGTCGGCGGCGCCGCCCGTGGCCTCCACCTCGACGATGCGGACCTCGCGCCCGTAGGTCTCGTACAGGTCGTCGTAGGCGTCGACGATCTGCTGGCGGTACTGCGAGTTCTCCTCGTCGGTGGGGGCGGCGTCGCCCGCGATCTCGTCGGTGATGGCGGTGGCGGTGGCGCTGGCCTCGGCCAGGTAGACGGCGACCACGATCTCGTCCTCGGTCACGCCGGGCGCGGTGGCGCCGCCGTTGTCGCGGTCCTCCGGCCAGACCGGCACGCACTGGGGTGCGTAGACGGAGGGGATGGCGAGGCGGCCCGTCTCCCTGTCGCAGTCGGGGGCGTCGAGCGGGTCCTCGTCGGGGAACGCGGCCAGCGCGGGGATGCCGTCGCTGGTCGATCCCCCTGCGGCCTCCTCTTCCTCCTCTTCGCCGCCCACGAGGGCCCCCACCCCCAGCGCGGCGGCGACCACCACCACGACGGCCAGGACGGGCCAGTAGCGGGCCGGCCCCCTGCGCTTCGTCGGTTTCCTCGGCGTCTCCCCCATGTGTCCCCCTCGGACGACCCTGGCTGCTCGATCCGACGGTCGGTAGTGTCCCGACCACGCGGACCTCGCCGACCGACTATCTTGACCACTGGTCAAGGTAGCAGCGGATCGACCGGGGGGACGATGTCCGTGTCAGCGAACGCCACCGCGCAGGCGCTCCGCACCTCGTGGCGGGAGTCGTCGGTCCCCGCCACGCTGGCCATCATCGTCGGGCTGCTGGCCGTCCAGCGGGTGCTGTGGCCCGCGCCGGCGGGCGTGCTCGTCCGGGGCGTGATCATCGGTGGCCTGACCGCCCTGATCAGCTTCGGCATCGCCCTCGTGTACCGGGCCAACCGCATCGTCAACTTCGCCCAGGGCGACCTCGGCACCGTGCCGACGATGGCGGCGGTGCTGCTCATCGTCGGCCCCGGCGTCCCCTACTTCGTCGCCCTCGGCCTCGGCCTCCTGCTCGCCGTCGTGCTCGGCGCCCTGGTCGAGTTCGCCATCGTCCGCCGCTTCGCCAAGGCGCCCCGGCTCATCCTCACCGTCGCCACCCTGGGGCTGGCCCAGGTGCTCGCCGCGCTCGGCCTGGCCCTCCCGTCCATCGCCAACGAGGTGTTCCCGGGCACTTTCGAGATCAACACCGCGCCGCAGTCGTTCCCGTCGCCGTTCGACTTCAGCTTCGAGATCTCCCCCATCATCTTCGAGGGCAACGACATCATCGCCCTCCTGGCCGTGGCGGTGGCCATCGCCGGCCTGGCCGCCTTCTTCCGGTTCACCGACCTGGGCATCGCCGTGCGGGCGAGCGCCGAGAGCGCCGAGCGGGCCGTGCTGCTCGGCATCCCGGTCAAGCGGGTGCAGATGGTCGTGTGGGCCATCGCCAGCGTGCTCGCCTTCGCCGCCGTGTTCCTGCGGGCCGGGGTGGTCGGCGTCCCCCTCGGCTCGGTGCTCGGGCCGGCCATCCTCGTGCGCGCCCTGGCGGCCTGCGTCATCGGCGGCATGGTCAACCTGCCGCTCATCTTCGCCGGCGCGGTCACGCTCGGCGTCGTCGAGCAGGCCGTGATCTGGGACACCGGGCGGGCGGCGCTCGTCGCCCCCATCCTGTTCGTGATCGTGCTGGTGGTGCTGCTCGTCCAGCGCCGCGCCCGCTACAGCCGGTCCGACGGCCAGTCGAGCTGGCAGGCCGTCGACGACGTCCGCCCCATCCCGCCGGAGCTGTCCGGCCTGCCGGAGGTCCGCTGGGTGCGCCTCGGCCTCGTGGCTCTGCTGGCCGTCGTGCTGGCGGCCCTGCCCTGGCTCATCCCGACCAGCCGCCTCAACCTCGTGGGGGTCATCCTCGTCTTCGCCATGGTCGGCGTGTCGCTCGTCGTGCTCACCGGGTGGGCGGGCCAGGTGAGCCTGGGCGCGGTCGGGTTCCTGGCCATCGGCGCCGCGGTCGGCGGCGCCGTGACCTCGCGGCTCGGGTGGGACCTGCTCGTCGCGCTGCTGGTGGCCGGCATGGTGGGCGCCGCCGTCTCGATCGTGATCGGCCTGCCCGCGCTGCGGATCAAGGGCCTGCTGCTGGCCGTGACCACCCTCGCCTTCGCCCAGGCGGTGGCCGTCTACCTGCTCAACCGGTCCGACTTCGGCTGGTGGCTGCCCCGGGGCCGCATCGGCCGCCCCGACCTGCTCGGCCTGATCCCCGTCGAGACCGAGACGCAGTACTACTACTTCGTCGTCGCCTGCCTCGCCCTGGTGCTGGTCGTCGCCCACCGGCTGCGCCGCTCGCGCGTCGGCCGGGTGATGATCGGCGTCCGCGAGAACGACCGGGCCGCCCAGGCGTTCGGCGTCAGCCCGGTGCGGGCCAAGCTCACCGCCTTCGCCGTCTCCGGCTTCATCGCCAGCTTCGCCGGGGCCGTGTTCGTGCACCACCAGCAGAGCCTGGGCATCCAGCCCTATGCCACCGAGGAGAGCCTGGCCGCCTTCACGATGGTGGTCATCGGCGGCCTCGGCTCGCTGCCCGGCGCCGTGCTCGGGGCCGTCTACGTGCGGGGCGCCCAGTACTTCCTTCCCACCGAGCTGAGCTTCTTCGTGGGCGGCGCCGGCCTGCTGCTGGTGCTGCTCGCCCTCCCGGGCGGCGTCGGCTCGCTGGTCTACCGCGGGCGCGACAGCTACCTGCGGTGGGTGGCCAACCGCCGCCGGATCATGGTGCCGAGCCTGTTCGCCGACGCCGCCGACATCGCCAGGGTCGGCCTGTCGACCGAGCGCGGCCTGGCCTTCCTGCGCGAGCTGGCCGGCCAGTTCGACGCCGGCCCGGGCCCGGCGCCCGGCCTGCCGCCGCCCGCCCCGCCCGCGCCAGCGCACGTCGAGGACGACGTCGCCACGAGCACGACGGTCACGCCATGAGCTCCGACGCCGACCCCGTGACGCCGCCCGAGCCCACCGGGCCGCGGCTCGATCCCCGCACGATCGAGACCTCCGACATCGAACCGTGGACCGCCGAGGTCGACGACGTCGAGATGCCGGCGCCCGCACCCGCCGGGGGCCCCGCGCCCGCGCGCACGCTGCGCCAGCGGCTGCACGACCTGCGCCCCTCGGTCATCACCCACGGCGCCCCCGTGGCGCCGCTGCTGATCCTCACCGGGCTCAACTGCGTCGACGAGCTGGACCGTGAGGCGGCCAACGTGCTGCTGCCCGACATCCGCGACTCGTTCGGGCTCGACATCCAGGGCGCGCTCACCCTCACCTCGATCATCGGGTTCCTGTTCTTCTTCATCGAGGTGCCGATCGCCCACCTCGCCGACCGGGCGCGCCGCACCCGCATCGCCGGCGGCGGTGCCGCCGTCTGGGGCACGTTCGCCATGCTCAGCGGGCTCGCGCCCGGCATCTGGCTGTACGTCGTGGCCCGGGCCGGCGCCAGCATCGGCCGGTCGGTCAACCAGGGCACCCACCCGTCGCTGCTCACCGACTACTACCCCATCGAGACCCGGCCCGGCGTGTTCGCCACCCACGGGTCGGCCTCCATCGTCGGCCGCTTCATCGGGCCGCTCGCCGCCGGCGCCATCGGGTTCTACCTCTCGTGGCGCTGGTCGTTCGTGCTGCTCGCCCTGCCCACGTTCGCGCTCGTGCTCGTCGCCCTCCGGCTGCGCGAGCCGGTGCGGGGCTACCACGAGCGCAAGCTGGTGGGCGGCGACGAGGAGACCGCGCGCACCGAGGAGGCCCCGGCGTCGCTCGCCGAGGCCTGGCGCATCCTCTGGCAGGTGCGCACGCTGCGGCGCTTCTGCATCTCGGTGCCGTTCATCCTGCTGCCGTACGTGGCCCTGTCGCCGCTGCTCCAGCTCTTCTACGAGGAGGAGCTGGGACTCAACTCGGCCCAGCGGGGCCTGCTGTCCGCCGCCACCGAGCCGTTCCAGTTCGTCGGCCTCTTCCTCGGCGTGCCGCTGGCCGGCAAGTTCCTGCGGTCCGACCCCGGCAAGGTCGTCTACTACCTGGCCGGCACCACCCTGTTGACGGTCGGCTCGCTGTTCAGCCTGGTCGTGCTGGAGAACATCTGGATCACGGTCGTGATGCGGTCGATCCTCGCGCTCGGCATCTCCTCCACGCTGCCGGTGCTGATCGCCACCATCTCGCTCATCGCCCCGCCCCGCGTGCGGTCGGTCGGGTTCTCGGTCGTCAACCTGTTCATCCTGCCGGCGCTGCTGGTCCAGCCCCTGCTCGGCGGCCTGGCCGACGACTGGGGCCTCAAGCCCACCCTGCTCGCCGTCTGCCCCCTCATCCTGGTGGGCGCCGCCCTGGTCAGCACCGCGGGGCAGTTCGCCGCCGCCGACATCGACAAGGTCCGCACCGCCACCCTCACGATGGCCGAGGTGCGGGCCGCCCGGCTGCGGGGCGAGTCCAAGCTGCTGGTCGTGCGCCACCTCGACGTCCACTACGACTCGGTGCAGGTGCTGTTCGACGTCGACTTCGAGGTCGACGAGGGCGAGATCGTCGCCCTGCTCGGCACCAACGGCGCCGGGAAGTCGACGCTCCTCAAGGCCATCTCCGGGGTGGTCGACCCGAGCGGCGGCGCCATCATCTTCGACGGCACCGACATGACCTACACGCCGCCCGAGGAGATCGTCGGGCGCGGCGTCGTGCAGGTGCCCGGCGGCAAGGGCGTGTTCCCCACCCTCACCGTCGCCGAGAACCTGCGCCTGGCCGGGTGGCCCTACCAGGACGACAAGGCCTACGTGGCCGGGGCGACCGAGCAGGTGCTGACCTACTTCCCGGTCCTCCGCGAGCGGTGGGACGACGCCGGGGGCAACCTGTCCGGCGGCGAGCAGCAGATGCTCACGCTCGGCATGGCCTTCATCGCCAAGCCGCGGTTGCTGATGATCGACGAGCTGTCCCTCGGCCTCGCCCCCGTCGTCGTGGAGCGGCTGCTGGAGATCGTCAAGGCCATCCGCGCCCGGGGCACCACGATCATCCTCGTGGAGCAGTCGGTGAACGTGGCCCTCACCCTGGCGGAGGAGGCCTACTTCATGGAGAAGGGCGAGATCCGCTTCCACGGCCCGACCCGCGACCTGCTCGACCGGCCCGACGTGCTGCGCTCGGTGTTCCTGGAGGGCGCCGGCTCCTTCGCCTCCGGCCCGGCGCCCGACGGCGGCACCCTCGACGGCACCCCCGACGGCGGCACCCTCGACGGCACCCCCGACGGCACCCCCGACGGCATCCTCGACGGCATCCTCGACGACGGCACCGCCGGGGCCGGTGTCGCCGGCGCCGCGGCGGCCCCGGCCCGGGTGGCGGCCCCCGCGGACGCCTCGGCCACCGGCGGCGAGGGCCCCCGCGTGGTTCTGGAGGTGACCGCCCTCACCCGGTCCTACGGCGGCGTCCGGGCGGTGAGCGACGTGTCGTTCGCGCTCGA
>DASSGC010000008.1:0-8660 GCA_035693765.1 Acidimicrobiales bacterium | reverse complement strand
GTCGATGATGCGCTGGCTGATGTCGCGCATCGTCACCCGCTCGGACATCGCCCGGCGCTGGATGAAGCTGAACGCCGTGTTCTCGTTCAGGCCGAACTCGTCCATGAGCTTGCCCTTCGCCCGGTCGACGATCTTGCGGGTCTCGAGCTGTTCCTCGAGGCTGGCGGTCTGGTCGGCCAGCGCCCGGATCTCCTTGAACCGGCCCAGCGCCACCTCGACGGCGGGTACCAGCTCTCCCCTCTCGAACGGCTTGACGAGGTAGGCCAGCGCACCGGCGTCACGCGCCTGCTCGATGAGGTCCCGCTGGCTGAACGCGGTGAGGATCAGCACCGCGGCGCGGCGCTCGCCGGCGATCTCCCGGGCGGCTGCCAGGCCGTCGAGGCCGGGCATCTTGATGTCGAGGATGGCGAGATCGGGCTCGAGCTCACGCACGAGCTTGACCGCCTCGTCGCCTCGGCCGGTCTCGCCGACGACCTCGTAGCCCTCCTCCTCGAGGGTCTCCTTGAGATCGAGGCGGATGATGGCCTCGTCCTCGGCGATGACGACGCGGGTAGCCAAGGGCGTTCCTTTCGCTGAACTGGGTACGTCTAACGCGACTTGGACTCGGCTACGAACCGGTCGAGCAGATCGTCCTGGTCACGCTCGAGCTTTGCGATCTCGTCCTCGACCTTGGCCCGGTGGCGGCGCATGGCCTCGGCATGGCGCTCGGCCTGGCGGACGTCGTGGTCGGCGACCGGCGTCTCGGACACCAGGGCGCGCAGGCGGGCATCGTCCGCGGCGTCGGCCAGGTGCGCCAACTGCTCGGCGCTGATGGCCAGCTCCTCGCGCAGCTGCCGGAGGCGCGAGGACACCTGGCTCAGGCGACGCTCGACCAACGACTTCGACATGAGGAGGATTGTAGGGGCGCGGGGCACCCCGCCGGTGCCTCTTCCCCCGACCCTGCCCCGCGCGCCGCGGGACCGCCGCCACCCCACGTGTGACCTTGGTCACGCACCGCGGCATCACCCGCCGGGTACCGTGCGCGGCGATGACCACCGACCCGTGGGGCATCGACGACGGCTACGCCGACGTCCACGGCCACTGGCACGAGACCTCGCCCGACACGCGCACCGCGCTGCGCGCCGCCATGGGCGGCGGGGACGAGGGGCCACCGCACGCGCCCCGGCCGCTGTGGGTGGTCCGGGCGGGGGCCACCGACCCCCTGCTCGGGCCCTGCGAGCTGCACCAGGAGGACGGCGGCGAGCGGCGGCTGGAGGGCGCCCTGCCGGCCGACCTGCCGATCGGCTACCACGACCTGCAGCCGCTCGACGGCGGTCCGGTCACCCGGCTGATCGTCACGCCGGGGCGCTGCCACCTGCCCGACGGGCTCCGCACCTGGCTGCTCTCGATCCAGCTCCCCGCGTGCCGCTCGGACGAGAGCTGGGGCGTCGGCGACTTCGCCGACCTCCGGGCCATCGGGACCTGGGCCGCTGCCCGCGGGGCGGGCATGGTGGCGGTGAGCCCGCTCCACGCACCGCTGCCGACCGACCGGGTGGAGCCCAGCCCGTACTTCCCGTCGAGCCGGCGGTGGCTGACGCCCCTCGCCCTGCGCGTCGAGGAGCTTCCCGGCGCCGCCGGCAACGCCACGGTCGGCGAGCTGGCCGCCCGGGGGCGGCGGCTCAACGAGGGCCACCTGGTCGACCGCGATCAGGCCTGGGCTCTCAAGCGGCGGGCTCTCGAGGTGCTGTGGGACGACCTCGGGGGCGACCTCCGGTTCGAACGCTGGCGGGAGGCCATGGGCGACGAGCTGGAGACCTACGCGCGGTTCTGCGCCCTGGCCGAGCACCACGGGACCGGCTGGCGGTCGTGGCCCGCCGGCCGGCGCCACCCCGACGGCTCCGGGGTCGCCGCCTTCGCCCGGGAGCGCGGCGACCGGGTCGCGTTCTGGGCCTGGCTCCAGTTCCTGGCCGCCGACCAGCTCGGGCGGGCCGAGGAACCCCTGCCGCTGCTGACCGACCTGGCCATCGGCGTCGACCCCGACGGCGCCGACGCGTGGGTGTTCCAGGATCTGCTCGCCGACGGCGTGCGGGTGGGCGCGCCGCCCGACGACTTCAACCGGTCGGGCCAGGACTGGGGATCGCCACCCTTCATCCCGCACGCCCTGCGGGACGCCGCCTACGCGCCGCTGGCCTCCCTGTGGCGCGCCGCCATGGGCCACGGCGGCGGCCTGCGGATCGACCACGCCATGGGCCTGTTCCGCCTGTACTGGATCCCGCCGGGCGGCGGGCCCGCCGACGGTGCCTACGTGCGCTACCGGGGTGACGAGCTGCTGGCGGTGCTCGCCATCGAGAGCGCCCGCAGCCGGGCGGTCATCGTCGGCGAGGACCTCGGCACCGTCGAGCCCGAGGTCCGCCATGCGCTCGGCGAGGCCGGGCTCCTGTCGTACCGCCTGGCCTGGTTCGAGGACGCGCCGCCGGAGGACTACCCGGTCCAGGCGCTCGCCGCGGTGTCCACCCACGACCTGCCGACGGTGGCCGGCGTGTGGACCGGCGAGGACGCCGCCGACCAGCGGGTGGCCGGCATCGAGCCCGACGAGGAGGCGCTGGAGCGGCTGCGGGGCAAGCTCATGGCCCTGACCGGCCTGGGGCCCGACGCCCCGGTCGAGGACGTGATCGTGGCCGTCTACCGGAGGCTCGCCGGCGCGCCGAGCGCGGTGGTCGGGGCCTCGCTGGAGGACGGGCTCGCGCTCCGGCTCCGCCCCAACCTGCCCGGCACCACCGAGGAACGCCACAACTGGTCGCTGGGCCTGCCCGTCGCCCTGGCCGACGTGTTCACCGACCCGCTGGTGTCACAAGTGATCGACGCGCTCCGCCGCTGAGGACTCGAGCGGATAGGTCACGCCGGGGCGTGTCACCGTGCTGCGTTACCGGTCGGCCGAGCTGTCGAGCTGGTGCTTCCACGCCAAATCCCCACGCGTAGGCCGTGGCGACCGCCCTATCCGCTCGGCCTCTAGCGCGAGCCGCACCTCGTCGTCGCTCACCTGGGTGAAGTCGTCGTACCACGGACCGACCGACCGGAAGCCGGGCGGCCGCAGCACGCAGGCCAGGCCGTCCGCCACCGCGGCGACCTGCCGGGCCGCCGCGGCCGAGGCCACCGGCACGGCCGCCACGACCGTGCGGGCGCCCCTGCGCCGAGCGGCCCCGACCGCCACCCGCATCGTGGCGCCCGTGGCCATGCCGTCGTCGACCACCACCGCAACCCGGCCCGCCAGGGGCACCGCCGGGCGACCCGACCGCAGGTCATCCGCCCGGGCCGCCAGCTCGGCCACGCGGCGGCGGGCCAGCGCCGCGACCTCGTCGCCCGGCAGACCGGCCGCGGCGATCACCCCCGGGTTGAGCACGGTCCCGCCCTCGTCGTCCACCGCCCCGAGGGCCAGCTCCTCGTGCCCGGGCTGCCCCACCTTCCCCACCACCAGCACGTCGAGCGGCGCCCCGAGGGCGTCGGCGACCGGCACCGCCACCGGGACGCCGCCCCGGGGCAGGCCCAGGACCACGACGTCCTGACCGCCCAGGACGTCGACCTCCTCGGCGAGCCACCGGCCGGCGTCGACCCGGTCGGCGAAACCCGTCGGCACGGTGCGCATGGCCCGTGTCTTCCCGCACGGCAGGCTCCTCATACCCCGGCCCGGGCACCGACCGACGTGCAGACTTCAGATCGCGGCGATGGCGACGTGGGGATGACCGGCCGACAGGAGCGTGCGGTCGCCCGGATCGTGGGCGACCACCCCGGCACAGCTCGACGAGCACCGCTGCCGGCACCCGCACCGGCAAGTTGCGACCGTGCGCGCTCCGCATCGCCGCCCGCACTCGTCGGCGGCGCCGTGGTAGGAGTCGTCGGCAGGCGGATCTGCGGCAGGAGTCGGTGCCCGGAGCGGGAGTCGAACCCGCACGCCCTTGCGGGCAGATGGGTTTGAGCCATCAGCGTCTGCCATTCCGCCATCCGGGCAGGAGGGTAAGCCTACCCTGCAGGCATGCGCCGGCTGATCCCGCTGACCCTGGCCGCCCTCGTCGTGGCGATCGTCGCCTATCGCCGGCGATCGATCGACCGGGCCGAACGCGAGCTGGGCATCGGACGCCACGCGCCGCCGGCGGCACCCTGACCCCGGCAGGGTCGGCGTCAGCCGAGCAGGGCGCCCTCGTGGCGGAGGAGCCACACCTTCGTCTCGACCCCACCGCCGTAGCCCCCGAGCGCGCCGCCCGACCGCAGCACGCGGTGACAGGGCACGACGATGGGGATGGGGTTGGTGGCCATGGCGGTGCCGACGGCCCGGCTCGCTCCCGGGTTCCCGGTGCGGACGGCCAGGTCCTTGTAGCTGACCGTCTCGCCGTAGGGCACCTCGCTCAGCGCCTCCAGCACCCGCCTGCGGTACCCGTGCGACAGCCGGCGGTCGAGCGGCACCTCGAAGTGGCGCCGCCGGCCGGCGAAGTACTCGTCGAGCTGGCGCCGGAGCTCGTCGAGGCGGGCCGGCAGGTGCACCACCCGGGGCGACACCGCCGCCGCCAGCTCGGCGAACGCCTCGTCGTGCACACCGAAGGCCACCTTGACCAGCCCGGCCGGCGTGGCCGCCAGCAGCAGCGGGCCGACGGGCGTGTCCTCCGTGGCCCACGCCACGTCGACCAGGCCGTCGCGGTCGGCCCGGGCCAGGGCCGCCGCCACGAGCTCGGCGACGTCGCCCGCGCCGCTCGACGGTGAGCTGCCGTTGGCGGAGGTGCCGGCCGCCCCGGCCGGCCCGCGACGCAGCCGGGCCTCGATGTCGTCGGAACCGGTCACGGCATCACCTCCTGGGGCAGGTCGCGTCGCAGGCGGGTCAGCCCGGCACGCACGCTCTGGCGGGCGGCCGCCTCGCTGCAGCCGATCACCTCGGCCACCTCGGCGTAGGGCCGGTCGAGGAGGTAGCGCTGCACGACCGCGGTCCGCTGCTTGGGCGGCAGCGACCGGACCGCCCGCCACAGGTCGGCGTCGACCTGCGGGCTGCGGTCGACGTGGGGCACCTCGGGCGGCTCGGCGACCGGCAGAGCGTGGCGCGCCGTGCGCCGGGCATGGTCGATGACCTTGCGATGGGCGATCGTGAACAGCCAGCCCCGCAGGTTGTCGTCCCGGGTCAGCGACGGGTAGGCGCGCAGGGCGGAGATCACCGTCTCCTGGAAGCAGTCGGCCCCGTCGTGGGGACCGACCGCGGCGACCAGGTAGCGGTGCAGATCGGCGGCGTGCTCGTCGAGCAGCCGGTGGAAGGGCGGCAGGCGCACGGCGGTCACGGTCGTCACCGTCCGAACAACGCCGGCCGGCCCGGCGGTGTGAGGTCGGCGCTCAGCTCCCCAGGGCCTTGAGCAGGTTCTTCGGCGTGTCCTTGGGGCTGATCTTCGGCCACGCCTCGGCGATGTGGCCCGACTCGTCGACCAGGTACGCCGACCGGATGATGCCCATGTACTTGCGGCCGTACATCGACTTCTCACCCCACGCGCCGTACGCCTCGGCCACGCTGTGGTCCTCGTCGGCGAGCAACGGGAAGCCGAGCCCGTACTTGTCGTCGAACTTCTTCTGCTTGGCGGGCTTGTCGGGGCTGATGCCGAGCACCTTGGTGTCGCCGATGTCGCCGAGGATGTCGCGCAGGCCGCAGGCCTGGGTGGTGCAGCCGGGCGTGTCGGCCTTCGGGTAGAAGTACACGAGCACCTTGTGGCCGGCCTGCGCCGACAGCGTCACGGAGCTGCCGTCCTGATCGACGAGGGTGAAGTCGGGAGCCTTGTCGCCGTGCTTGAGCATGGGGTCGACCCTACCGGCAGGGGCGCGTCCCGGTCGCCGGTCGGTGCCGCGCCTCCGGGGTCGAGCGGGGCCGGGCCGGGCGGGGTCAGCGCCCGGCGGCGGCCACGAGCGCGGTGACCAGCGGATGGGGGCCGTCCGGGGTGCTGCTGGCCTGCGGGACGAACAGCGTGCCCACGAAGAACGGCAGGTCACCGAGCTCGACGATGCGTACCTCGCCGTCGGCGTCGGTACCGCTGACGGTCAGGCCGGCGGCCGCGAGGTCGTCGAGGTAGTCGGGGTTGAGGCCGAAGTTGCAGTAGTACCGCTCGGTCGCCGTGTCGGTGCCGTAGGCCTTGGCGGCCACCGTGCCCGCCGCGATGGCGACGCTCATGCTCTGCCCGGCGAGCGAGCAGCTCAGCGGCGTGACGATCAGGGCCGAGGCGTACGGGTCGTACTCGGCGTGCTGGACCTCGCGCAGCCCGAGCTCGTTGCGGGCCAGCTCGATCACGACGTGCTGGAAGCCGCCGCAGGTGCCCAGCAGCGGGAGCGCGGTGCGGCGGGCGTGCGCGATGGCCGCCAGCGCCCCGTCCATGCTGCGGTAGGGGCTGCCCGGGGCGATGACCAGGCCGTCGAAGGGTGCCAGCGTGGTGGCTGCCCGCCCGGCGTCGCCGACGTCCGGCGTCGGCACCCACGTGACCTCCACGGTGGCGCCGAGCCGGGCGGCCGCGTGTCCCAGCGCCTCGGTGGTGGCGACGTGCGTGGAGTTGTCCGGGTCGTGGTCCCCGATGACGCCGATGTGGGGCATCACGCAGTGTCCCGGCGCCGCCCACCGACCGGCAAGCGAGTTCGCCGGCCGCCCGGCGGGGCGGGCCACCTGGTCAGGTGGGGGGCGCAGCCACATCCCGTGGCCGGATGTGGCGACCTCGCGGGGCCGGCTCAGCGGGCGTTGATCATCCCGTCGGCCGCCATCGCGAAGTAGTCGAGCAGCCGCGCCTCCAGCGCCGGGTGGATGTCGCGCTCGACGACCAGCGAGTCGAGAGCAGCGGCCATGTGCCGCAGCCAGGCGTCGCGCTCCGGTTCGGCGATGACGAAGGGCACGTGCCGCATCCGGAGGCGGGGGTGGCCCCGCTCGTCGCTGTAGGTCGTCGGGCCACCCCAGTACTGGCCGAGGAACAGGGCGAGGTGGCGCTTCGACTCGGTCAGGTCGTCGGGGTACAGGGGCCGCAGCAGGGGGTCGGCCACGACCCCCCGGTAGAAGCGCTCCACCAGCTCGTCGAAGAACGGCTGGCCCCCGAGGGCGTCGTAGATGTTGACCACGGGCACGGGCTCGCCCGACCGCCCGACCTGGCCGCCCACCGGGATGGTGCGCCAGCGCCGCGGCGTCTCGGGACCGCCGCCCCCGGCGCCGGCGGCCGACCGCTCGCTCACGACGTCGCACCGCCCTCGGCCTCGGTGCCGCCCTGCGGCCCGGCGGCCCGGTCACGGCGGAACCCGTGGCCGAAGAAGCCGCCCCGGGGGCGGGCGTGTGCGTGGTAGTGGTCGGGGATGTTGCGCATGTTGTCGTCGACGTAGTGGCCGTCGAAGATCTCCCCCGCCACGTCGGCGAGGCGCTGCATCATGTGGCCGTGGGCGTCCGGTGGCACGTCGATGCCGTGCCAGCGCCAGACCACCATGGGGGTGGCGCAGATCTCGCAGTCGGCGATCCAGCACACGTCGTCCTCGTGGTACCAGGGCGTGATGCGCTCGGCCGCACAGAGGAGGCAGGTGTCGTGTCGCTCGCCGGGGGGCACGTCGACCGAGCGTACCGGCACCGGGCCCCGACGCCGCACGGCGGCACGGCGGCACGGCGGCACGGCCGCACGGCCGCACGGCCGCACGGCGGCACTCGATACCGTCGAGGGCCATGACGCCTCGCCATGCCGGCACCGGATACCTGACGCTCCCCGACTCGGGCGAGGGCCCCGGCGTGCTGGTGCTCCATGCCTGGTGGGGGCTCACGCCCTTCTTCAAGACCGTCTGCGACCGCCTGGCGGAGCAGGGTTTCGTCGTCCTCGCGCCCGACCTGTTCGGCGGCCGGACGGCCGACGACCCGGGGGCGGCGGAGGCGCTGCTGGCCGGCGCCGACATGGACGCCACGGTCGACCTGGTCCGCTCCAGCGCCCTCACGCTGCGGGGGTTCCCCGCCACGCCCGATGCGCCGGTCGGCGTGGTGGGGTTCTCCATGGGCGCGTCGTGGGCGTTCTGGCTGGCCAGCCGGGTGCCTGACGTCGTGGGCGCCACGGTCGCGTTCTACGGCACGCAGAGCGTGGACATGGCCCCCGCGACCTCCGCGTTCCTCGGCCACTTCGCCGAGGTCGACCGCTTCGTCGACGACGACGAGCGCACGCTCCTCGAGGCCGACCTCCACGTGCTCGACAAGGACGTGACGTTCCACCACTACCCGGGGACCGGGCACTGGTTCTTCGAGGAGGACAGACCCGCCTACGACGCGGCGGCGGCGTCGCTGGCCTGGGAGCGCACGCTGAGCTTCCTCCACCACCATCTCGACCGGCCCCCGGCCCACGACGACGGGACGGCGGACGACGACGGGGCGAACGACGACGGGACGGCGAACGACGGCGGGGCGAACGACTACGGGGTCGAGGAGGCGACGTAGCCGGGACTCAGCCGCCCTCCCTGCAACCCGCCGCGGTGTCCCGCAGGATGCCGGTCACCTCGTCGGGCGGCTCCGCCGTCTCGTGCGCGGCGGCCAGTGCCTCCGGCGGCACCGTCCGTACGAAGCAGTCGGCGTAGGCGAAGGCCTCGTCGACGTCGAGGGACTCGTCCCGCCGGCCGGCGACCATCACCTCGGCGCGGGCCACGGGCAGCGCCATGGCGGCGCG
>DASSGC010000007.1:0-4669 GCA_035693765.1 Acidimicrobiales bacterium | reverse complement strand
TACCGCAGGTGTCTCACATCACCCTGACAGACAGGGGTGGCGTGTCGGTCATGTCGGCTCCCTCTCTACTGCGACCGCGCGTTGCTAGTCGCGGCGTCGCGGATTTGGTCTGGGTGGTCAGAGCGGCTCGGCCGCGCTTGACCTTGGTCATGATCTCTTTGGCGGGCTTCTTTGGAGCTGGATGTCGACGGACGCAGAGTGGCAGTTACGCGCCGTCGAGCGCCGCCACGACCTCGAAGCAGTCGAGGCACACAGCCCCGCGTCCGCCAGATCGAACTCACTTGGCTGCGGTAGTTCGTCGAGCTGTGCGTGGAACGTCATCTCGCCAACCACCCTGCACCACGACTGTCCGTCGAAGGCCGTGTAGCTCACCCTGGCATTGCGCGAGACGCAGGTCACTGGTCTGTGGACGGCGCCTTGCGACGCTTGGCTCGTCGGAGGGCCAGCGTGGCGGCCTCGATCAGCGCCGAGTTCGTGCTTCCGTCGGCCGGGTGGACAGCTGTACCGGCAGTAACTCTCACGGGCCGACCGTTCGTGCTCGCATTCTCCTGCACGTAGGCGACGATCTGGCGCGTCCGCCGCAACGCTCTATGCCGAGTTGCGCCTGGCATCACCACTACGAACTGGTCGCCTGCCCAGTGAGCGGCCTGCTCGTCAGCGTTCACCGCGTCGAGTAGAGCCACCGACAAGCGCCCGACGACGGCGTCCCCTGCGGGCCACCCATAGGCCCGGTTGATTTCCGCGAGCCCATCGACGTCGAGCAACGCTAGCGCGTGCGCCCTTCGGCGCTCCGCTTCGTCGGTGAGAAGCACTGCAAGAGTCTGGAACACGGTGCCAACGCAGAAACCTGGGTCCAGCGGTGAGCCGTGTGTCATCCATCCGGCTCCACCGGCGAAGTCTTCACAGTCGCCGCATTCATTGCTTCATGTGCCTGGGCCTGGAACGTGGTGAGAAGTTTGCGGGCGTGAAGGAGGTGGTTATTAACGTCGAAGTCGGTTGGCCCGTGTCCATCGATGACCCTCACCCAGGCGTCGGCGACCTCTGCGAGCAGGCGAAGGGCCTCGCTTCCGGTATCAGCGGTGGCTGGTGGGAATAGGTCTCGCACTCGTTCGAGCGGCTCCTGGGCCAGGACGATCTGTCGTTGGGCGAACGTCGCCAGCCCAGGTTCGGACGCGAGCGCAACCTCGAGAGACGCAGCAGCGCCCTGGAGAGCTAGGGATGCGTCCTTCGCGGCCCTCGACATCCGCTCGGGCTGGGCCTCACCGGCCAACGTGGCAGCACGGGTCTCGAGACGCTCGAGAGTCGGTGAAGCGACGCGACCGTCGGCGAGTGAGTCCATCAGGATCTCGTTGGCCGCGCGCTCGGATCGTAGAGCGTCGGCGAACAAGGCCCACGCCAGCATCGCGCCGACCGGCACGAGCAATGCGAGGATCCAGGGCTCGGACCGTGCACCGACCGACACCACGAGGACAAGCAAGGGTGGTATGACAGCGAAGCGGAATTCGACTTCGGCCCGATTGCGGTCGACGGCGGAGTAGAGCTCCTGGTCGCGACCCAACAGTCGAGTGGTTGCTACGACTGGTAGATCCTTCAACACGAGGAGCGCGAGCAAGGCTTCCCGCCGGGCGTTGAGATCGATCGGTCGAGCCCATCCCGGGCCAGGCCTCTCCTCGACGTAGCGTTTGCTCCGTGGCGGGCCTGGTGCCGGCTCGCGACGGGGGATACCTGTTTCTGGAAGCGTCAGGCCCGTCTGGTCCTCGAGGAAGCGATCGATGCCGGTGCCCGAAAGCGCGAGCGAAGAGCCCAATCGTTCGCGGCCCGTGCGGGCGACCTGGGTCAGCGCCGCTCCGGCGGCCGGCGAGAGCGGAGACCGTGGCGCTCCGTCGTCCCATGCTCGAGGAACCGCGCGGCGAAGGATCGGGGTCAGCGCGCTCGTCGAGACAGACCCGAGTAGGTAGCCAGCGAACGACACGGCGATTCCCAAGCCCACCGCTGAGACGAGGTCGCTGGCGCGGTAAAGCGACGCAATGACCCCGCTCGCCTCAGACCGCTCGGGCGCGAGCGGCTCGAAAGCAACCCACGCTGCCAGCAGCCACAGGTAGCCGGCAGAGAGCGGCGCGCGTAGCTGGCGTACACCGGGCAGAAGACCTGCGAGCAAGATGGTGCCTCAACTCCCGCCTATGGACGCCAGCGTAGTGCTTCGAGGCAGGCGCGCTAGGGGTCGCGGTGGTGCGCGCAGTGCTACGCCCGCCACCAGAACTTGATGCGGTCCGGATCGAAGCGGTTGCGATGCCCCATCGCAGGACCCACCGTTACATCGGCCAACACGGCAGCGATGACCGCACGTTGACGCTCCAAACCAAGCCTTGGCCACTCGGCCGCTAGATCGTCAATGTCGCCCTGGCAGCACATCGGGGCGCGACTGCCGCGCGAGTTTCGCCCTCGCCTCGTCCAGTCGTGCTTGCACGCGCCAACGCGGTCAGGTACCGCATGCTCCTGGGCACGCCCTTCTGGGTCGTCGTCCTCGGCCACCACCGCACCCGGTTTCCTGACGGGAGCGGCGTGCTGATGCTGGAGCGGATCCACCAGCACCCCGGCCACGCTGCTGTCCAGCACCCGCCGCTGCTCGGCCCTGGGGGCGTCCCGGAACCAGCCGTCGAAGCCCTCCCCGACCCCGGTGGCAATCGCCTGGCCACCTGGTCCCGCGCCGCCTGAAGCCTCCCCTCGATCGCGCTGCGGGCCGCGGCGATGCTCCGCGGTGGCGTGGATCCCGGCCAACCGGTTGACGCTGTGAGTGGACGGATCGCAGCGCCAGGGCGTCGAGCTCAACGCGCCAGCAGTCTGATACCCGGGCACAGAACGCGCGGCGGCGGGCAGTACCGAACACGCGCCGATCGCACCGGAACCGCACCCCGAGCCGGCGATCTGGCGTAGCCCCGACCATCGTGGCCGAGCGCACAGAATCGGTGATCTCGCTCACTGGTTTCGCCGGGCGATCCGGCGCTCGGATGCCGGAGATGTAGGTGGTGCCGGCTGGTCCAAGGGATCTACGGCCTGTTGCTGCGATCGGCGTCCGTCAACGTGATGGCCGTGCGTGCGGGGACGTCATGCGGTGAGTGGGGTGCGGTGAAGAGGTAGCCGCCGGCGATCTCTCGGCTGAGGGCGTCGCCGGCCAGGGTGACACCGGTGGCGGCTATGGCCATGGCGTCTGCGCTTGATCCGTGGAAGGTGGGCATGGAGCAGCCGAGGGTGGGTGTCAGCGTCGGATGGTTGTCGCTGTCCCAGAAGGTCCGGAATGGCGCGAGGGATGGTTGCCTTGCGGCTTCTTCTCGTAGGCGATCGTCGAGCTGGTTCGTGGTGGGGGTGTCGCCGGTGGTGATCGTGAGCATGTCGGTGGCGAGCTGCATGACGGGGCAGCGGAGGTGTCCAGCGCGCTGTTGGTGGTCGAGTTGGACGGCGACTGCGGTGTTGACGGTGCAGTCGACCACGAGGTCGGCGTCGATGGTGGCGGCCAGGGCGTTGTGCGCGTCTCCGTGGATGGGCACGACGGTGACGTTGTCCGCGATGGCACGAAGGTGATCGGCGAGCGCGTCGACCTTGGGTCTGCCGACGTCGAGCTCGGTGTAGTTCTGCCGGACGAGTATTCCCCGGGTCACGTAGCCGCTGTCGCGCAACGTGACCATCGATGCCCCGGCACGCACGAGCTGGTCGGCGATCCAGGAACCGAGGGCCCCGCACCCCCACAGCTCGATCGACTTCCCGGAGAACCAGCTGACTGGCCTGCGGTGGTCGCGTCGCGTGGTCACAGCGGTTCTGTTGTCGTCGACGTAGGTCCACTCGACTTGCGGCTCGGCGTCGGTGTACGGATCACTTGGCTTGTGTCGTCGCCCGGCGAGCTTGACGGCCTGATCGACGGATGGCTGGGGCAGGCGCCAGCCGATGAGTTGGTGTCGTGTCTCGCCGGTGAGGTGTGGGTTGGGAACGGCGATGAGCACGTGAAGGTGCTGCTCGGGTGTGAGACGGCGGGAGGCCTTCGACAGCTCGGCGAGGAACTTCTTGCGTTGGTTGCGCGAGTCCTGCCCACGGACGGCAACGGCGAGATCGGAGATGTACTGACCACCGCCGTGTGGGAGACCGCTCGAGAGCACGACGAACAGGCCGGGGACGGAATCTTGGGAGCCAGTTGTTCGCTGCCATGCCACGACGTCGATCCGGTCGTCGCTGTGCGGCGCCAGCGTGATGTGGGACACGTGGAAGGGTGTGTCGCGGATGGCGAGCGGCGTGGTGACGACAACAGTGGGGGTGCCAGGGGTTCGATGGAAGACGCCGCCGACCGGGTGGTAGAGCGCTGTGGTCGGGTCGAAGCGGTTGGCGATGGCGTCGTCGAACCACTGCCAGAGGCGGTGCAGGAAGCCCTCGATGCCCGCCGCGGGGTCCCACTCGGTCGTCGGGTCGAGGTACAGGCACAGCCGGCGGCCCTGGAGCACGTGGGCCTCGTAGTCCCATCGGTGGTGGTCGATGTGCACCGTTGGGGGGATGCGGGGGTAGGCGGGGGTGATCTCGATGTAGAGCCGTTCGGTGTCGTTCACCGGCAGGCCGCCGTCCACTCGTGTGAACGAGTTCGTTGTGAGGTCGACGACGGCCATCGCCCCGCTCTGGTACGGGAAGT
>DASSGC010000006.1:0-2587 GCA_035693765.1 Acidimicrobiales bacterium | reverse complement strand
GCCTACTGGGTGGCCGACGCCCGGCCCTACGAGCTGCGCGAGATCCTCGCCACCGTCCGCCGGGCGCTGGAGGCCGAGGGCCTGCCGACGTCGGGCCCCGAGCGGCTGCCGCTGCCCCGCCTGGCCGCGCGCATCGCCGAGCGGATCGACATCCTCGCCCAGGGCCGCGGCCGCTACATCCAGCCGCTCCACGTGCTGGGTGAGCTGAACCACACGATCGCCTGCGACGTCAGCCGGGCCCGCGAGGAGCTGGGCTACCAGCCGACCGTCGAGCTCGAAGAGGGCATGCGGCGCAGCATCCGCTGGTGCCTCGACCACGGGGAGCAGCTCTGATGTCCCGCACCGTTCTCATCACCGGAGGCAGCGGCTACTTCGGCTCGATCCTCGCGGACCTCGCGCTGGCCCGGGGCGACCGCGTCCGCATCTTCGACCTCAACCCGCCGGCGAGCCGCACCAGCGACGGTGCCGAGCGCGCCGACGGGATCGAGTTCGTGCAGGGCGACGTGCGCGACCTGGCCGCGCTGCGGGAGGCCAGCCGGGGCGTCGACGCGGTCCTCAACAACGTCGCCCAGGTTCCCCTGGCGAAGGACCGGGCGCTGTTCTGGTCGGTCAACGTGACCGGCACCGCCAACGTGCTGCTCGCCGCCCGCGACCAGGGCGTGTCCAAGGTGGTCCACACCTCGTCGAGCGCCATCTTCGGCATCCCCGAGTCGAACCCCGTCACCGAGGACACGCCGGGACGCCCGCTCGAGGCGTACGGCCGGGCCAAGCTCGAGGCCGAGCACCTGTGCCACGACGCCGTCGACAACGGCCTCGACGTGTCGATCGTGCGCCCCCGGACCATCCTCGGCCACGGCCGCCTCGGCATCATCGCCGTGCTGTTCGAGTTCGTGGCCGAGGGCGCGCCGGTCTACGTGCTGGGCAGCGGCGACAACCACTACCAGTTCGTCCACGCCAACGACCTGGCCGACGCCGTGCTGCGCGCCTCCGACCGGGCCAAGCCCGCCACGTACAACATCGGCGCCACCGAGTTCGGCACCATGCGCGAGACCCTCCAGGCCCTGGTCGACCACGCCGGCACCGGCTCGCGGGTCCGCTCGCTGCCCGCCGCGCCGGCCCGCATCGGCATGAAGGCCCTGGCGACCGTGGGGCTGGCGCCGTTCGCCCCCTACCACTGGCTGCTCTACGCCGAGTCGCTGTGGTTCGACACCACCAGGGCCCAGACCGAGCTGGGCTGGCAGCCGCAGCACTCCAACGCGTCGGCCGTCATCGAGTCGTACGAGTGGTTCCTGGCCAACCGCGCGTCGCTCGACACCACCCACGCGTCCCACCACCAGTCACCGGTCAAGCTCGGCCTGATCAAGGTGTTGAAGCGCCTGCCATGACGGGCACGGTCGACCGGCTCGGCGGCCACCCCGCGGCGGAGGAGCCCGAGGTCGGCCCCGACCGTCCCGGCGACGGGACGAACGGCGACGCGGCGGGCAGCGGCGACGACGCACCGTCGGCGGACGCCGCGGCGGCACCCGCGACCGCCCCGCGCCGGCGCCGGTCGGCGCTCGTCGTGGCGGGCCTGGCCGCCGTCCTGGCCGTCCCCGTCGTGGCCGCCGCCGTGGCCGTGCGCCACCCCCGCTGGTACCCGCTGGTGGACATGGCCCAGATCGAGTGGCGGGTCCGCGACGTGGGGCTCAGCCACCCGCCGCTGGTCGGGCTCGGCGGCCGCATCTTCGGCTACGGCACCCAGGGCAGCCACCCCGGGCCGCTGAGCTTCTACCTGCTGGCGCCCGTGTACCGGCTGCTGGGCAGCACGTCGTGGGCGCTGCAGGTGTCGGCCTCGGTGCTCAACATCGGCGCCCTCGCCGCCACGGTGTGGGCGGCCCACCGCCGCCTGGGCCTGCGGGGGGCGCTGCTGGTGGCCGCGGGCCTGGCGGTGCTGGTGCGGCTCTACGGCACGGCGCTGATCGTCTACCCCTGGAACCCGTTCCTGCCGGTGCTGTTCTGGACGCTCTTCCTGGTGTGCGTGTGGGGCGTCCTGTGCGACGACCTGGTGCTGCTGCCGGTGGCCGTGGCCGCCGGCACGCTGTGCGCCCAGACCCACATCCCCTACGTCGCCCTGGTCGGCGGCGTCGGCGCGGCGGTGGTGGCCGCCCTCGTGGTCGCCTTCCTCCGCCGGCGCGACGACCCCGGCGCCCGCCGGTCGCTGCTGGTGTGGTCGGGCGCGAGCGCGGCGCTGGGCGCCGTGCTGTGGGCGCCGGTGTTCGTCGACCAGCTCGGCGGCAGCCCCGGCAACCTCTCGATCATCGTCGACAACTTCCGCCACCCGTCCGACCCCCCGCAGGGCCTGGGTGCTGCGTGGCCGCTGTTCCTCGACCACCTCAACGTGCTCAACATCCTGCGCGGCCACCGGGAGCTGTTCGCTTCGCCCGTCCCCGGTCTGGTCCTCCTGGCGGTGTGGGCGATCGCCGCCGCAGCGGCCGTCCTGCGCCGGGAGCGGACGCTGGTCGCGCTGCACGCCACCGTGGGCGTCGCTCTGGTGGTCGGGCTCGTCGCGATCAGCCGCATCTTCGGGCCGGCCTGGTACTACCTGCTG
>DASSGC010000005.1:0-4949 GCA_035693765.1 Acidimicrobiales bacterium | reverse complement strand
GCGGTCCTTCGAGACGTGGACGCACGCCGACGACGCCCGGCGGGCGATCGGTCGGCCGATGGTGCCCCCGCCCGCGGCGTCGCTGCTGACGATGGGCCACGTGGCCTGCCGGCTGGTGCCGCGCATGCTCGACGCGCGGGGCGCCCGCCATCCCGGCCGGCTCGTCCGCATCACGTTCACCGACCTGGGCGACGCCGCGAGCTGGGACGTCGATCTCGGCCTCCTGGACAGCGCCCGCCCGGCGGGCGACACGGCCGTCGACGTGGCGATCGCCGTCGACGCCCTGTCGTTCTGCCGGGGCGTCAGTGCCCGGCTGCCCGAGGGCGGGGTGGCCTACCGGGCGCAGGGCGACGAGTCGCTCGCCCGCGCGGTGATCGAGGCCCTGCCCGCCCTCGCCATGCTGTGAGCCTGGCGGCGGCGCTCAGGCCTCGGTGATCGCGCCCCGCTCGGCCCCGGCGGCCAGGCGGGCGTACTTGGCCAGGACGCCGGTGGTGTAGCGCGGCTCCGGCAGCTTCCACTCGCCTCGGCGCCCGGCCAGCTCCTCCTCGCCGACCAGCAGGTCGATCGTCTTGGCGTCGACGTCGATGACGATGCGGTCGCCGTCGGCGACGAGCGCGATCGGGCCGCCGTCGACGGCCTCGGGCGCCACGTGGCCGATGCAGAAGCCGTGGGTGCCGCCGGAGAACCGCCCGTCGGTCACGAGGGCGCAGTCGCCGCCGCGGCCCGCGCCCTTCATCGCCCCGGTCACCGCCAGCATCTCGCGCATGCCGGGGCCGCCCTTGGGCCCCTCGTAGCGGATCACCACGACCGTGCCGGGCTCGATCGAGCCGGCCAGGATCGCCTCCATGGCCCCGTCCTCGCCCTCGAACACCCGGGCGGTGCCCTCGAAGCGGTCGAAGGTGATCCCGGCCACCTTCACGACGGCGCCCTTGGGGGCCAGCGACCCCGTGAGCACGGCGATGCCGCCGACCGCGTGCAGCGGGTCGTCGAGGCGGTGGATCACATCGCCGTCGGGCTCGGGCGGCTCGATGGCGGCAAGGTTCTCGGCCACCGTGCGGCCGGTGACCGTGAGGCAGTCGCCGTGCAGCAGCCCCGCGTCCAGCAGGTGTCGCATCACGACCGGCACCCCGCCGATGCGGTCGATGTCGGTCATGTGGTACTTGCCGGCGGGCTTGGTGTCGGCGATGTGCGGCACCCGGGCGGCGACACGGTTGAAGTCGTCGAGCGACAGGTCGACCCGGGCCTCGGCGGCGATGGCGAGCAGGTGCAGCACCGCGTTGGTCGACCCGCCGAGGGCCATGACGACCGCGATGGCGTTCTCGAACGCCTCCCTGGTCAGGATCTGGCGGGGCCGGATGCCGGCCCGCAGCAGGTCGACCACCGCGCGGCCCGCGGCGTAGGCGCCGTCGTCGCGGCGGCGGTCGACGGCGGGCGCCGTGGCCGAGCCGGGCAGCGACATGCCGAGCGCCTCGGCCACCGAGGCCATGGTGTTGGCGGTGAACATGCCGGCGCAGGCGCCCTCGGTGGGGCAGGCGTTGCGCTCGATGGCGTCGAGGCCGGCGTCGTCGAGGGTGCCGGCGGCGTGTGCGCCGACGGCCTCGAACACGCTGACGACGTCGAGCGCCTGCCCGTTGTGGTGACCGGGCAGGATCGACCCGCCGTACACGAACACGCTGGGCACGTTGAGGCGCGCCGCAGCCATCAGCATGCCGGGCAGCGACTTGTCGCAGCCGGCGAAGGTCACGAGGGCGTCGAGCCGCTCCGCGTGCATGACGGTCTCGACCGAGTCGGCGATGACCTCGCGCGACACCAGCGAGGCCCGCATGCCCTCGTGGCCCATCGAGATGCCGTCGCTCACGGCGATGGTGGTGAACTCGATGGGGAAGCCGCCGGCGGCACGGACGCCGTCCTTCGACCGCTTGGCCAGGCGCCCGAGCGGCATGTTGCACGGCGTGACCTCGTTCCACGACGAGCACACGCCCACCTGCGGCTTGTCCCAGTCGTCGTCGGTCATGCCGATGGCCCGCAGCATCGCCCGGGCGGGTGCCCGCTCGTAGCCGTCGGTGACGTCGCGGCTGCGGGGCTTGATGTCGACGGAGGTCTCGCTGGTGGCGCCGGGTGCGCCGGTCGGCTCGGACATGGGCGCCAGCGTACGCCCCGGGCCGGGCGACGCCGAATGGACCATATGCGTACCCACTATGTACGTCTATGTACGCCTATGTACATCGTGAGGTTCGCCATCTATGCCGACCCTCAGGCCGGGGGGTCGGTGGCGGCGGGCCCGCCGGCGGGCGGCGACAGGCCGCGCAGCGCGGCCCGGAGGCGGCGGCGCTCGTCGCCGTCCTCGACCTGGCGGAGCAGACCGCGGAGGCGCGGATGCCAGTCGGCGACCAGCTCGGCGGCGACCCGCGACCGGTGGGGCTCGGGCAGCCGGCCCGCGAGGTCGACCAGGGCCGC
Source organism: Acidimicrobiales bacterium (assembly GCA_035693765.1). Lineage (GTDB taxonomy): Bacteria > Actinomycetota > Acidimicrobiia > Acidimicrobiales > VFJN01 > ZC4RG19. The sequence continues at coordinate 2,492 of DASSGC010000005.1, read as the reverse complement.
CAGCACGGCGGCCTGGTGGGCGGCCTCGGTGTGGCGCGCCGCCACGAGAGGCAGGCGCTCGGCCTTCGCCCGGGGGTAGTCGGTCCCCCCGGCCAGCTCGTGCGGCTCGACGCCGAAGACTCCGGCCAGCAGCGTCACCGTTCGCTCGCTCGGGGTCGTGAGGCCGGACTCGACGTGCGACAGGGCGACGCGGGACACCGCGATGCGCTCGGCCAGCCGCGCCTGGGTCCAGCCGAGCCCGGCACGCAGCTTGGCCACCCGCCGCCCGAACGATTCCGTCACGATGCCAAGTGGCTTAGCAGACGCCCAGCGCCGCCGCCGGTACAACGGCCCCCATGGCCCGACCACCACGCGCGCTCATCACCGGGATCACCGGCCAGGACGGCTCCTACCTCGCCGAGCTGCTGCTCGACCGGGGGTACGAGGTGGTCGGCATGGTCCGGCGCAGCTCCACCGTCAACTTCGAGCGGATCGCGCCCATCCAGAACCGCCTCACGCTCGTCCCGGGCGACCTGCTCGACCAGGGCTCGCTCATCTCGGTGATCGCCGAGCACCGGCCCACCGAGGTCTACAACCTCGCGGCCCAGAGCTTCGTCATGACGAGCTTCACCCAGCCCGTGCTCACCGGCGAGATCACCGCCCTCGGCGCCGTCCGCCTGCTGGAGGCGATCCGCCAGATCGACCCTGACATCCGCTTCTACCAGGCCAGCTCGTCCGAGATGTTCGGCAAGGTGCGCGAGGTGCCCCAGACCGAGTCGACGCCCTTCCACCCACGCTCGCCCTACGGCGTGGCCAAGGCGTACGCGCACTGGATCACCGTCAACTACCGCGAGAGCTACGACATGTTCGCCACCTCCGGCATCCTGTTCAACCACGGCTCACCCCGCCGCGGGCTCGAGTTCGTGGAGCGCAAGGTGAGCCACGGCGTGGCCCGCATCAAGCTCGGCCTCGACCGCGAGCTGCGCCTGGGCAACCTCGACGCCCAGCGCGACTGGGGCAGCGCCGCCGACTACGTCGAGGCCATGTGGCTCATGCTGCGTCACGACCGGCCCGGTGACTTCGTGGTGGCCAGTGGCGAGACCCACTCGATCCGCGAGCTGTGCGAGGTCGCGTTCGGGCACGCCGGCCTCGACTGGTCCGACCACGTCGTCCAGGACAAGCGCTTCTACCGGCCCGCCGAGGTCGACCTGCTGATCGGCGACGCGGCGCACGCCCACGCCACGCTGGGATGGAAGCCCCGCACGAGCTTCGACGACCTGGTCCGCTCCATGGTCGATGCCGACCTCGCCGCGCTGCGCAGGAGGTGAGGGCCGCGCCGCAAACCCCGCGGCGCCGGCGGGCGCGGTCGGTAGCGTTCCTGCCGTGGCACCGTTGCGCCTGATGGGGGCGCTCGACGAGGGGCCCGCCCGCCTGTCGCCCCACCTGCACCCGCGCGACCGGCTCCATGCCGTGGTCGACGCCTACCTGACCTCGCTCGCCGCGTTCCCCGAGGGCGCCCGCATGTGCCTCGTCGAGGTCTACGCCGCCGGGCCCGAGGCCGTGGCCACCACCCGCGTCGCGCTCGGCGAGACCGCGACGCTGCCCTCCCTGGTCGGACCGGTGGAGCGGTTCGTGCTGACGCACTTCGGGCTCGGGGCACCAGGCTGAGCACCCGGCCCCGCCTCCGCCACCCCCACGACCGCGAGATCGCCCGGCTGGCCGTGCCGGCGTTCGGCGCCCTCATCGCCGAGCCCGTCTACATCCTCACCGACACGGCCATCGTCGGGCACCTGGGCACCCCGCAGCTCGGCGGCCTCGCCGTGGCGTCGAGCCTGCTGCTCACGCTCTACGCCGTGTTCGTCTTCCTCGCCTACGGCACGACGGCCGCCGTCAGCCGGCTGCTCGGCGCGGGCGACGAGCGCGAGGCGGCGCACCAGGCGGTGCAGTCGGTGTGGCTGGCCGCCCTGCTCGGCCTGGCCGTCCTCGTGGTCGGGACGCTCGCCGCCGAGCCTCTGGTCGACCTGATGGGCGCGGCGGGGGCCGTCCGGACCAACGCCCTCGTCTACCTCCGCATCAGCCTGTGGGGCGTCCCCGCCATGCTGGCCGTGCTGGCCGGCACCGGCTACCTGCGGGGCTTGCAGGACACCCGCACGCCCCTCGCCGTCGCGGTCGCCACCGCGCTGCTCAACCTCGTCGTCGAGGTGGTGCTCATCTACGGGTTCGACCAGGGCATCGGGGCCTCGGCGCTCGCCACCGTCCTGGCCCAGACGGTCGCCGCCGCGGTCTACCTGCGCCGCATCGGGCGCGAGGCCGGTCGCCGCGGCGTCTCGCTCGCGCCCCATCCCGCCAGCCTGCGGCGCCTCGCCGCGGTCGGCCGCGACCTGTTGCTCCGCACCGCCGCGCTGCGGGCGGCGCTGATCGTCGCGACGGCGGTCGCCACCCACATGGGCGCGGTCGACGTCGCGGCCCACCACGTGGCGTTCGAGATCTGGAGCTTCCTCGCCCTCGGCCTC
>DASSGC010000004.1:0-2466 GCA_035693765.1 Acidimicrobiales bacterium | reverse complement strand
CCGTGCCGGTGGCCGTGCCGGCGGCAGTGCCGGCGGCAGTGGCGGTGCCGAGCGAACCCGCGCCCGCCGACCCGGCGACCGGGCCGCCGGCGGCGCCCGCCGTGCCCGCGGCGGCCGCCACCACCACCCCCGGCGCCGTCGGCGGCGCGACCGCGCCGGCCGCGGGCATCCCCGACGTCGCCAACCGCTTCGTGGTCACCCTCGCCGACGCCCCGCTGGGGACGTCCGCCGCCGTCGACGGCCAGCACGTGGCCGTCACCGGCTCGGGCCCGCTCGTCACCGCCCTGGGCGACGAGCTGGCCCGCCGGGGCGCGGCGGGCGGGGGCGCCGGCGGCGGGACGGTCGTCGTCACCGACCTGCTCGAGCCGGGCGGCACCGTGGACATGCCCGAGCTCTACGCCCGGATCCGGCCGATCCTGCTGGATTCGGCCAGCGACGTCGTGGTCGTCACCCCGCTCGGCGGCGGGCTCGGCATCGACCCACCCGCGCCCCGCCCGGCCGGCGGCGACCTCGACGTCGTTCCGCACGGCGCCGGCGCCCGCGGGCTGGTGAAGACCGCGGCGCTCGAGTTCCCGGACCGCCGGATCCGGCTGGTCGACGTCGACCCGGCCACACCGGTCGCCGAGCTGGCCGCCACCCTCGCCGACGAGGTCCAGCAGGCGGACGCGCCCGTCGAGGTCGCCTGGCGCGACGGGCGCCGCCGCGCCAGCCGCATCACACCGCGGCCCGCCGCGCCGCGCCGCGTCGACCGGCCGCTGTCCGGCGCCTCGACGGTGCTGCTGACCGGGGGCGCCCGGGGGATCACGGCCCGGATCGCGCTGGCCATGGCCACCGCCACCGGCTGCCACGTCGAGCTCGTGGGCCGGTCGGCGCAGCCCCAGGGCGACGAGGACCCCGCCCTGGCTGCGGCGGCCGACCGCCCGGCGCTGCGCACGGCGCTCATCGGGGCCGGCTGGCGCGAGCCCAAGGCCATCGAGAAGGAGTGCGACCGGCTGCTCGCCGAGCGTGAGGTGGCCGCCAGCCTGGCCGCGCTGTCCGCGGTCGCGGCGACCGTGACCTACCACCAGGTCGACGTGCGGGATGCCGGCGCGCTGGCCGCCACCGTCGACGGCATCTACGCCCGCCGCGGCCGGCTCGACGGCATCGTCCACGGGGCCGGGGTGGTGGACGACCACTTCATCGCCGACAAGGACCCCGACGCCTTCGCCCGGGTGTTCGCCACCAAGACCGACGCGGCCCGGACGCTGCTCGGGACGGTGCGGCGCCACGTGGCCGGCGGCCGGCCCCGGCCGGCGTTCGTGGCGCTGTTCGGCAGCATCGCCGGCGTGTGCGGCAACCGGGGCCAGGTCGACTACGCCGCGGCCAACGACGCCCTCGACACGATCGCCGCCAGCAACGCGGACGTTGCCGACCGGGTGTTCGCGGTCGACTGGGGACCGTGGTCGTCGGAGGCGGGCATGGTCTCCGACGCGCTGGCGAAGCTGTTCGAGGGCAGCGGCATGGGCCTCATCGCCCTCGACGACGGCGCCGCGGTGCTGCTCGACGAGATCGCCACGACCGGCAACGGCGCGGGCCCCGAGCCTCACCAGGTGACGGTCGCCCGCTGCGCGCCGGAGCTGATGGCCGCCGCACTCGGGTCGACGGTGGGCGGCGGGGGATGAGCCGGGTGCCGCTCGGCTCGCGCCGGGTGCGGCGGGCCGCGACCGTGGTGCTCGGCGGCATGGCCGCCGCGCACCTGGCCGAGGCCGCGGTGCTGCGCGCCCGCCTGGCCGGCATCGGCCGGCTGCCGGCACCCGACCCGTCGTCGGGCGACGCGCTCGCGGCCACGGCGGATCGTCCCGCCGTCGTGGCCGTGCCGGGGTGCGAGGTCGACGCGGCCACGTTGGCCGCCGCCGCCCAGGAGATCGCCGACGGCGATCTCGGCGTGATCGACCTCGTCCCCGGCGACCTCCCGGCGTCGCGGGCGCTGCGACTGCTGCGGCGCATCGACCCGGCCAGGCTGGCGTCGGACCCGTTCTACGCCCCGGGTGGCGCCCAGGAGGCGGTGGTGCTGGCGCCCGGCGTGGCGTCCCGCATGGGGGCTCCGGCGCGACCGCCGCGTGATCGCGGCGACCTCGTCACCCGCACGGTCGCCGCCCAGCGCCACGCCCCGGCGGCCGCCGGCCTGCGGGTGGCCCCCGGCCTGGCGGCGACGCCGCTCTCCGGGGACGACCGCTGGCGCGAGCTCGAGGAGCTGACGGCCCACCTGCGCCCCTACAGCGCCCTGGCGCCCGCCCTGGTGGGAGCGGAGACCGCGCACCTGGCCGCCATGACGGCCGGGCTGGCGGTGGCGCCCGCCGCCGCGCTGGCCGCCCTGCTCACCTGGAGCGCCCAGGCAGCGCTCGTGTTCGCCGGCCCGGGCGGTGGGGAGGGTGCGGCGATCGCACCGCCGCACCTCGCCCGGGCCGGCCTCGCCCGCCTCGCGCT
>DASSGC010000003.1:0-2016 GCA_035693765.1 Acidimicrobiales bacterium | reverse complement strand
AGCCGGTGGCGGATGGTCTTTGGCGTGGCCCGCCGCCTGGGGCCGGTGAAGCTGATACGCCGGGCCCAGCACAGCAGGTCGTTCGCGCAGAAGCTGAGCTGCATCCACCGGTCGTTGTTGGCGGCGGAATCGAACGGGAGATGGGCGAGTCCGCAGGCTTTGGTGTCGCGGATGATCTGCTCGGCTCGTCCTCGGCGGCGGTGCCGCAGGTCCAAGGCGGCGAGGTCGGGCCGGGTGTGTCGGTGATGAACGCGGTGTGGCGGAGGCCTTCGATGGTGTCGAACAGGGAGAGTTGGGCGCCGGGGTGGGGGCGTTCGCGGCGCACGATCAGGCGGGTGCCCTCGGGCCAGCCCTGCAGGTTCACCAGTTCGGTGATCTCGACGACCTGGGCGCCGTCGCGGACGCGGCCGCCGGGGTCGCGGGCGGGTTCCCAGTCTTCTTCCTGTACCAGCAGCAGGGCGTCGCGGACCCGTCCGTCGATCCAGTAGCCCAGGGTGAAGCCGAGGTTGCGGTGCCGGCATTCCTCGGCAACCAGTGCGACGCCCCGGCCGAATCGGTGCGCACGACCAGGGACTTTCGGGCCAGTGCGGGGTCGTCGCCAGGCTCATGCCCGGCCGGGCGTGTCAAGTCTTCTGTGTAAGTCGGGCGCGGTTTGTCAGATGGGGAGCCGTCCGGGGAAGTGGATGGCGAACGCGTTGAGTGCTCGTGTCCAGCCGTGGGTGCCGGTGCCGAGCTCGCCGCCGCGGGTGGTGCCGATGTTGCGGATGGCGAGGTAGAGGATCTTGAGCACGGCGTCCTCGGTCGGGAAGTGGCCGCGGGTCTTGGTGACCTTGCGGAGCTGGTAGTTCAGGCTCTCGATGGCGTTGGTGGTGTAGATGATCTTGCGGATGGCGGGATCGAAGGCCAGGAACGGGGTGAACCGCTCCCAGTTGCGGCGCCACAGGTCGACGATCGCCGGATAGCGGTCGCCCCAGTCGATCTCGAACTCGTCGAGCGCTTCGGTGGCGGCGTCGACGCCAGGCGCCTGGTAGATGGGCTTGAGTGCCTTGGTGAGGGCCTTGCGGTCCTTCCAGGAGCAGAACCGCACCGAGTTGCGGATGAGGTGGACCACGCAGGTCTGGACCGTGGCCTGGGGCCAGGTGGCTTCGATGGCGTCACCGAAGCCGGTGAGCCCGTCGCAGCAGGCGATGAGCACGTCTTTGACGCCGCGGTTGCGCAGCTCGGTGAGGACCCCGAGCCAGAACTTGGCGCCTTCGTCGCCCTTGCCGAGCCACAGGCCCAGCACGTGCTTGCGGCCATCGATGTCGACGCCGAGCGCGAGGTAGACGGGCCGGTTGACCACGACGTGGCCGTCACGGACCTTCACCACGATGGCGTCGAGGTACATGATCGGGTACACGGCGTCGAGGGGCCGGTTCTGCCAGGCCCGCAGCTCATCCAGCACGCCGTCGGTGATCTTGGAGATCAGCTCCGGGGACACCTCGACCCCATAGATCTCCTCGAGGTGTGCCTGGGTGTCCCGCACCGTCATGCCCCGGGCGACCAGCCCGACGACCAGGTCGTTGAACCCCTCGATGCGCCGTTCGCCCTTGGGCACCAGCTTCGGTTCGAAGCTGCCGTTGCGGTCCCTGGGCGTGCGGATCGCCACCTCGCCGGCATCGGTCAACAGCGTCTTGGGGCTGGTGCCGTTGCGGGAGTTGCCCGAGCCTCGCCCGGCCGGGTCGCCCCGCTCGTAGCCCAAGTGGTCGGTCAGCTCGACATCAAGCGCCCGGTTCATCACCCGGCTCGTGATCTCGCTCAACACGCCGTCCGGGCCCAACAGCTCCAGGCCCTCGGCGTCGACTTTCGCCATCAGCGCGTCGATCAGCTCGTCGCTGACCACCTGCCCAGCACTATCACGGTCAGTGGTTGTCATCAGGGTGTCCTTCCCAGCTCGGACATCACGCCCAAGCCATGTTGGGCACCCGACTTACACAGATGAAATTACAGGCCCCACCAACGAGCACGTCACCATCT
>DASSGC010000002.1:0-13779 GCA_035693765.1 Acidimicrobiales bacterium | reverse complement strand
CGACCACCCGCTCGCGATCGATTCCGTAGTGCTCGGCGTTCGTCTTGATCCAGGCAACCGCGCGGTGCACGTCGCCCACCATGCCGATCACATCTGTCTCGGGACAGCTCCGGTGCGCGGCGTCCATGACGACGTGGCCCTGCGCGGTGAGCTGGCGGAAGAGGGGGCGCGTGAGGACGTCTTTGTCGAAGAAGTGCCACGAGCCGCCGTACAGGTAGACGATGGCCGTGCCGGTGCGCTCGACGCCCGCCGCCGGCTCCCAGATGTCCGCGAGGAGCCGGCGATCGGTGCCGGGAATGGTCCGGAAGGGCACGTCGCGCGCCCAGCGTGGCGCCGGCACCCGGGGCAGGCGCATCGACCGGCGATGCTGGAGCATCCTGCGCTCGGCGTCGGGACTGATCCGCTGTTTCCAGTCCGGCCCGAACGCCCGCTCGTGACCATCGTGGGAGGCGGTCACCCGAGTGATGTAGTACGTCCCGACACTTGCGCCGAGCACGCCGGTGATCATGGCGAATCGCGAGCGGCGGATGGCGCCGAGGGCGGCTGTGAGTGCCCCGAGGACGGTCAGCGCCGGCGTCTGCGCCGTAGCTGTCGACTTGAGAATGAAGCCCTGATAAGTGTTGACCGGGCGCACCACCAGCGCGGAGAGACCGGCGGAGAGCACACCGAGGAGGGCGGCGAGACGTTTCGTGGGAGCGTCCTCCACATTGCTGCAAATGCCGGGTCGGGGACGCCGATCCAGAGGAACGGGGTACTGCGCAAGTTACCGGCTGCCGCCTCCTCGGGGCCCGTCAACCGAGCGGACGTCACGAACCATGGCGACGAACGCCCACGCAGATGGCCGTGCGCGGGCGATCGCTCATGGCCGCCGCGGTTCTGCCATCCGCCCGCATGGGGACGTTCGCCTCTGTTATCGGCCACTGTGATCGGCCACGTCCGAGGGTGTTCGCTCCGGGCGGCGAACGCCGAACGCCCTCCCCCCGAGCGGATCAGGTCACGGTGATGGCCCGCTCCGGGCAGTTGTTCGCCGCCTCGCGGGCCTTGCCCTCGAGCTCGGGGGGAACGATGTCGACCGACACGAACGAGTGCCCCTCGTCGTCGAGCGAGAACACGTCCGGGCAGATCTCCCAGCAGCGGGCGTGCCCCTGGCACCGATCCGGATCAACCGTTGCCTTCATCAGCCGTTCTCCTTGGGTGTCGCAGGTCGATCAGTAGGTGGCCGACAGGGCCCATGGTCCGTCGGGGAAGGGGAGCCCGAGCAGGTCCATGCTGTAGCCGATGCGTCCGGACACCGTGCCGGCGGGTGCGGTGCACAGGAGCAGCGCGGCGTCGGCCATGGCGCTGTCCGGCTCCACCGGCGCGTTCTCGGGGGTGTGCGGTGAGACGACCGCCACGCCGGGGGTCATCACCAGGCCGGCCGTGCCGAGCGAGTTGATGCTCACGCCCGTCCCGTGGAGCTCCGCCGCGAGCCCGGTGGTGAGCCGGTCGATCGCGGCCTTGCACATGCCGTACGGGACGCAGCCGTCGGTCGCCCAGTCGGGGTACGGCGGGCCCTTCGGATGGCGGGCCTGCTTGGAGGTGACGTTCAGCACCCAGCCCCGGCCGCGCTCGACCATGCCGGGGATCGCGAGCTGGCACAGGCGGAAGGAGGCGTGGACCATGATCTGGAACATCAGCGCGTAGCGGCGCGGGGGGACGTCGAGCGCCGGCCCGTAGAAGTTGACGCCGGCGTTGTTCACCAGGGTGTCCACCGGGCCGAGGGCGTCCTCGGCCCGGGCGACGATCGTCTCGAGGTCGTCGGGCGAGGTGAGGTCGGCGGGCACCGCCTCGGCCCGCCCGCCGGCGGCCCGGATGCGGCCGACGACCTCCTCCATCGAGCCCGGGAGCGCGGAGGTGCCGGGCGAGACCGTGCGGGCGACGAGGGCCACGGCCGCGCCTTCCGCCGCGAAGCGCTCGGCGATGTGCTGCCCGATCCCGCGACTCGCGCCGGTGATGATCGCCACACGGCCATCCATTGATCCCAAGGCAACTCCGCCTGACGTCGTCGGGGTCGGTCGGCGCCCCGCGGGCTGCGGGTCGCGGGCCGGATATGCCCGCAACATAGCAAAGTAAGTGCATACTCTCTAATGTCCGGCGTGACGCGGCCCCGCTCGCAAGGTAATGTAAGTGAGCACACGCTCAGTACCGCATCCGGCCAGGCGAGGGGAGGGACGATGGACAGGGAAGCGCTGGAGCACAGCCTCGTTCGTCGGCTGCTCGACCACATCGAGAACGGCACGACCGACATGGCCGACGAGGTCCTCGAGGTGCCGGCCGACGCCTACACCTCCCGGTCGCACCTCGAGGCGGAGCTCGACGTCCTGTTCATGGACCACCCCCTGGTGCTCTGCCTGTCGGGTGCGCTGCCCGGGCCGGGCACCTACCGCGCGGTCGACCTGTGCGGCACGCCGGTCCTGCTGACCCGCGACGCCGGGGGCAGGGTGCGGGCGATGGCGAACGCGTGCCGCCACCGTGGCGTCCGGGTGGCCGACGGCTGCGGTGAGGCCAGGCGCCTCACCTGCCCCTTCCACGCCTGGGTCTACGACCTCGAAGGGCGTCTCGTGGGCGTGCCGGTGGCCGAGGGCTTCGAGGGCATGTGCCGCGAGGACAAGGGGCTGGTCGAGCTGCCCGTCGCCGAGGGGTACGGGCTGATCGTCGGCCGCCTGCGGCCCGGGCCGCCGGTCGACATCGACGCCTACCTCGGCCCCGGGCTGGCCGACGAGCTCGCGATGCTGGACTTCGCCGGCTGGGAGCCGCACAGCGAGCCCCACGTCCACCCCGTCGGGGCCAACTGGAAGGTCACCCTCGACACCTTCCGTGAGAACTACCACTTCGACTACCTGCACCGGACCACGCTGGCCGGCTACGCCCACGGCGGCGTCCTCACCTTCGACGCCTTCGGCCGCCACCTGCGCAACAGCTCGGCCATCAAGACCATCGGCGAGCTGCGGGACCGCCCCGAGGACGAGTGGGGCGACGTGTCCCAGCACTTCAGCTACCAGTACGCCCTGTTCCCCAACACCAGCCTCACCTTCGACAGCCGGCACGTCGAGCTGTGGCAGATCCTGCCGGTCGACGAGGCCACGTCCGAGGTGGTGCACACCGCCTACCTGCGGCCCGGCCTCTCCGACGCGGAGCGGGCGAAGGTGGTCGACATGGCCCCGTGGATCTGCGAGACGGTGGTCGACGGCGAGGACTTCTGGGTCGCCGCGCGCACCGAGCCGGGGATCAGGACCGGGCTGCTCGACACCGTCGTGTTCGGGCGGAACGAGCCGGCGCCGCAGCACCTCCACCGCGGCTTCCTGGCCGCGCTGGCCACGGCCCGCGCCGACCGCGACGACCGCTAGCCGTGCACGACATCGTCATCCGCCACGGCGAGGTGGTCGACGGCACGGGCGCCGGGCCGCGGCCGGCCGACGTGGCCATCGACGGTGACCGCATCACCGAGGTGGGCGCCGTCGGCGAGCGGGGACGCCGGGAGATCGACGCCGGCGGCCGGCTCGTCACCCCCGGCTTCGTCGACATCCACACCCACCTCGACGCCCAGCTGTTCTGGGACCCCGCCGCCAGCTCGTCGTGCTGGCACGGCGTGACGACCGTGGTCCTCGGCAACTGCGGCGTGACCTTCGCCCCCGTGCACCCGGGCGAGGAGGGGTACCTGGCCGCGATGATGGACTCCGTCGAGGACATCCCGGCCGACACCATCATGGCCGGTCTCGACTGGGGCTGGGAGACCTACGGCGACTACCTGCAGGCACTCCGGGGGCGCCGCCTCGGCGTCAACGTCGGCGGCATGGTCGGCCACTGCGCGCTCCGGTACTACGTGATGGGCGCGCGCAGCCTCGACGACGCCCCCGCCACCGACGACGACATCGCCCGGATGGCCGCCCTCGCGGGCGAGGCCATCGACGCCGGCGCCCTCGGCTTCTCCACGTCGCGCAGCTTCATGCACACGGTCCCGGATGGCACACCGCTGCCCGGCACGTTCGCGACACCCCGCGAGCTGGCCGCCATCGCCGACGCCCTCGCCGCCCGCGGCCGGGGCGTGATCGAGGTCGTGCCCCGCATCGGCGAGCGGGACGGCCCGGCGCGGGAGAACTCGGTGGCCGAGATGGCGTGGATGGAGGAGGTGAGCAGGGCCTCCGGCCGGCCGCTCACCTTCGCCATCACCCAGAGCGACCGCCGTCCGGACCTGTGGTCCTGGGTGATGGACGAGGTCGCCGCCGCCCGGGCGCGGGGCGCCGACCTGCGGCCGCAGTCGGCCGCCCGCGGCTCGGCGATCCTGTACGGCCTCGTGGGCCGGACGCCGTACGACTCGCTGCCCGGGTGGTCCGAGCTCATGGCCAGGCCCTGGGCGGCACGCCTCGCGGCGCTGGCCGACCCGGGGCTGCGCGGCCGCCTGGCGCAGGAGGCCGACGGGCCGGTCGAGCTGTCCGGCCCGCTCGCCCCGAAGGATCCGGCGAAGCTGTACCTCCTGCCCCCGGGGGTGGCCCGCTACGACGTGGCGCCGGACAACAGCCTGGCCGCCGAGGCGGCGCGCCGGGGGACGACGCCGGCCGGTGCCTTCCTCGACTACCTGGTCGAGACCGGTGGCCTCGGGCTGCTCTACTACCCGGTCCTCAACCAGGACCTGCACGCGGTGGCTTCGATGCTCACCAACCCCGACGTCGTGCTCGGCCTGGCGGACGCCGGGGCGCACGTGGCGATGACCATGGACGCCGGCCAGTCGTCCTACGTGCTCGGGCACTGGGTCCGGGACGAGGGCCTGCTCGACGTCGGCCGGGCCGTCCACAAGCTCACGGCGGAGGGCGCCGCGCTGTTCGGCCTGGCCGGCCGGGGCGTGCTGGCGCCGGGCGCCTTCGCCGACGTGAACGTGATCGACCTGGAGACGCTGCACCTGGAGACGCCCCACATGGTCTCCGACCTCCCCCTCGGGGCCAGCCGCTTCGTCCAGCGGGCGCACGGCTACGACTACACGCTCGTCAACGGGGCCGTGCTCGTCGACCACGACGAGCTGACCGGCGAGCGCCGCGGCCAGGTGGTGACCCCCTCGTGAGCACCCGCTCGTCGGGGGACCGCTCGGCGAGCTCCCCGATCCGGCGGGCGACGCTGATCCCAGCGTCCACGTGTGGCCCTGGTCCTAGGCGAGGACGTCGCTCGCCCAGCCGTCCAGCGCGGGGGCGAGCAGGGGCCAGCGGACGAACAGGCCCGGCGCGTCGCCGGTGTTGCGCGCCACCTGCCGCTCCCGCCATTCCGTGTCCCCCCACGGCGGCTCCACCAGGCGGGCCCGCGGCAGCACCTTGGCCACCTGCTCGGACGTCTCACGGCGGTGGTTCAGGTCGCTCGCGCCGCTCCGGAACACCAGCGCGGGCAGGTCGAGGGCGCCGGCGTCGGCATCCGTGAGGCCCGGGACGAGCTCGTCGCCGCACGGGCAGTACGCGGCCATCCACCGCTCGAACGTCGCCACGAACTCCTTCGGGTCCTGGTCGAGGAAGCGCTGCCGGTTGCCGGGGTTCCGTTCGAGGACCTCGGCCCACTCGGGCAGCGCGACGACGGCCTCCATGCCGCCGGTCCACGCGGCCCGGATGGACCCGCTGCAGTAGTGGGTGCCGAGCCCCATCAGGCCGAGGACGCCGCCGGAGATCCACCAGACCGCGAGGGCCGACGCGACGTCGCGGTGGCGGGCGGCGGTGAGGAGCGAGACCCGCGAGCCCCCCGAGCCCCCGGCGATGACGGCGGGCGCCATGTCGAGCTGTGCGAGCAGCCCGGCCAGCGCGTCGGCCTGCATGGCCGACTCGGAGGGGCCGTCGAAGCACACGTCGGACGCGCCGGTGTTGGGGCGGTCCCAGATGACCACCCGGTTGCCCCGCTCGGCCAGCGCCGCCGCCAGCTCGCGCACCCCCGGCGTGTCCTTGCTGTCGCGGCCGCCCGGTGTGATCGCCCACGGCCGGCCGTCGCCGATCACCTCGTAGCTGATCGACCGTCCGTTCACCGTTGCCGTCGCCATGACCCGGACGTTACTATCGCATCCCGAATGTCAGGAAACACTCACTCAGTTCCGCGGGGTGTGGCGGTGCCCGTGCCCCCGGGCCGGGCCGGCGCCGAAGCGGCGAGGACACCATGAAGACGATCGGTCACTGGATCGCCGGGCGCCCCGCCGCCGGCACCTCCGCACGCACGACGCCCGTCTTCGACCCGGCGCGCGGCGTGCAGACGGGCGAGGTCACGCTGGCGTCGGCGGCCGAGGTCGACGACGTGGTGAAGGTGGCGCACGACGCGTCCTCGGCATGGGGTGCGTCCCCGCTGAGCCGGCGCACCGGCCTGCTGTTCCGGCTGCGCGAGCTGCTCGACGCGCACCGGGGCGATCTCGCCGCGCTCGTCACCAGCGAGCACGGCAAGGTGCTCGCCGACGCCGAGGGCGAGGTCGCCCGCGGGCTGGAGTGCGTCGAGTTCGCCTGCGGCATCCCGCACCTGCTCAAGGGCTCGCACAGCGCGGAGGTGTCGACGGGCGTCGACGTCCACACCGTGCTCCAGCCGGTCGGGGTCGTCGCCGGCGTCACCCCGTTCAACTTCCCGGTCATGGTCCCGCTGTGGATGCTGGCCAACGCGCTGGCCTGCGGCAACGCGTTCGTGCTGAAGCCCTCGGAGAAGGACCCGTCGCCGTCGCTCCTGCTCGCCGAGCTGGTGCAGCGCGCCGGCTTCCCGGACGGCGTGTTCAACGTGGTCCAGGGCGACGTCACCGCCGTGGACGCGCTCCTCGGCCACCCCGACGTCGACGCCGTGTCCTTCGTGGGCAGCACCCCCGTGGCGCGCCACATCTACGAGACGGGGACGCGCCACGGCAAGCGGGTCCAGGCGCTCGGCGGCGCCAAGAACCACATGGTCGTCCTGCCGGACGCCGACGTCGGCGCCGCCGCCGACGCCGCGGTCTCCGCCGCCTACGGCTCGGCGGGCGAGCGGTGCCTGGCGATCTCGATCGTCGTCGCCGTCGGCCCCGTCGCCGACCCCCTCGTCGAGGCCATCGTGGCGCGGATCCCCGACGTCGTCGTCGGCCCGGGCGACGACGCCGCGTCGATGATGGGGCCGCTGATCACCCGTGAGCACCGTGACCGTGTCCGCGCCTACGTCGAGGGGGCCGCCGACGAGGGGGCCCGGGTGGTGGTCGACGGCCGGACGGCGGCCTCCAGCGACGGGTTCTTCCTCGGCTGCGCGCTGCTCGACGGCGTCGCGCCGGGCATGCGCGTCTACGACGACGAGATCTTCGGCCCGGTCCTCGGCGTCGTCCGGGTGTCCACCTACGACGAGGCCGTGGCGCTCGTCAACGCCAACCCCTACGGCAACGGCGTGGCGCTCTTCACCCGCGACGGCGGCGCGGCCCGGCGCTTCGAGCGTGAGGTCGAGGTCGGCATGATCGGGATCAACGTCCCGATCCCCGTCCCCGTCGCCTCACAGTCCTTCGGCGGTTGGAAGGCGTCGCTCTTCGGCGACGCCCCCATCTACGGGCCGGAGGGGATCCGGTTCTACACCCGGCCAAAGGTGGTCACGTCGAGATGGCCGGATCCGGCGTCGAGCGTGGTCGACCTCGGGTTTCCGAGCGGCGGCTGACGCCTCCCAGATCAGAGGGGGAGCGATCAGAGGGGGAGCAGGGCGGGGAGCGTCCGGCTCGTGAGCAGCTCGTCGCCCTGCGCCCGGGTGAGGGTGCGGGCGGCACCGAAGAGCTCGTCGAGCACGAGCACCCGCCGGACGTAGCGGTGCAGCACGTGCTCGGTGGTGAACCCGATGCCGGCCAGCACCTGCTGGCAGTGGCGGGCCGCCGTGCGGGCCCCGCGGCCGGCGAGCGCCTTGGCCATGGCCGCCGTGCCGGGCGCCCGGTCCAGCCAAGCGGCGTCGAGCACGGCACCGGCCGTCTCGATGGCGACCAGCGTCTCGGCCAGGCGGTGGCGGACGGCCTGGAACCGGCTGATCGGCTGCCCGAACTGGACCCGCTCGAGCGCGTGCTCGCGGGCCAGGTCGAGCATCGTCCTCGCCGCGCCGACCAGCTCATGGCCGAGGGCGACCTGGGCGAGGGCGACGGCCGCCGTCCATCCCGGCACCGGCTGCGGCGCGGTGTCCACCGCGATCGGGTCGCCGGTGACCTGGACGAGGCCCAACCAGGGATCGATCCCCTCGACGGGGCGCAGCGCCAGCTCGGCGGTGGGCACGACGAGGGCGACGTCCTTGCCGTCCGACCGGGCCACCACGAGGGCGCGCTCCTGCGCGGCCAGCGCGGCCGTGCCCAGGCCGGCGACCGCCAGGCGGTCGTCGCGGAGCTCGCCGGGGGGCGCCCAGCGGCCGGGCGCGGGGAGCACGACGCCGCCGGGCCCGTGCTCGACCCCGATCGCGCCGAGCACCACGTGGCCGAGGGCGGACGAGGCGGCGTTGGCCGCGCCCTGCAGCTCGAAGAGCAGGGACACGGCGGCCCGGGGGTCGACGTCGAGGGCGTCCCGCCACCCCAGCTCCTCCAGCGCGGCGTCGAGCGCCGCGCCGGTGTGGTTCCCGGTGGCGTGGCGGAGGCTCCGCTCGAAGAGCTCCAGGTCGGCGCCGTCCATCAGCGATCGCTCCCGAGGTCGAGAAGCCGGCGGGCGATGATGTTGCGCTGGATCTCCGCGCTGCCGCCGTAGATCGTCGCGGCCCGTGAGTACAGGAACTCGGTCCGCCACCGCCCGCTGGCGGGGTCGTCACCGAGCGTCACGTCGGCGGCGAGGCCGTCGGCCACGAGATCGAACACCGCCTGCTCGGCCGTGGCCACCAGGACCTTGTCGATCGAGGTCTCCGGGCCGAGCTGCTCGCCCGCGTGCAGCCGGTGCTGCGTGGCCCGGGAGCGCGCCCGGAAGGCGTAGACGAGCTGGGTCACCTCGCCGACGCGGGCCGGGTCGAGGGCACCGGGCGGCGCCGCGTCGAGCAGCTGCTGGAGCCGGCGGTGCAGGTAGGCGGCGCGGTGCCACAGCGCGGTGCTGCGCTCGAAGGGGAGCAGGTCCATGGCCACCGACCAGCCCTGGCCCTCGTCGCCGAGCGTCCGGTCGAACGGCACGGGCACGTCGTCGAAGAAGACCTCCGAGAACTCCGGCGCGCCGTGCATGGTCTCGATGGGGCGCACCGTGATCCCGGGGGTGTCCATGTCGACGAACAGCGCCGTGATCCCGCGGTGGGCCGACTCCTGCGAGCCGGTGCGCGTGAGCAGCACGCAGCGCTGCGCGTACTGGGCGAGGCTGGTCCAGACCTTCTGCCCGGTGACCCGCCAGCCGTCGCCGGTGCGGGTGGCCCGGCAGGACAGCGAGGCGAGGTTGCTGCCGGTGCCCGGTTCGGAGAACCCCTGGCACCAGGTCTCGTCGCCGCGCAGCAGCCGCGGCACCATCGTGGCCGCGAGCTCCGGCGTGGCGTAGTCGATCATCGTGGGCGCCAGCACCTCGGGCATCGAGTAGATGCCGGGCTCCACGAGGTCGCGGGCGGTGAGCGCCTCGCCGAGGTAGGCCCGCAGCAACGTGGAGCCGCCCAGGCCGCCGACGCGCTCCGGCCAGCCCCAGCGCATCCAGCCCGCGTCGTAGGTGAGGCGCTTCACCTTGCCGAGGTGGGCCATCTGCTGGTCCAGCGTCCCCACCCCGCGGTGGTCGGGGGCGAGGGCGGCGGCGTTGTCGTCGAGCCAGCCGTCGAGGCCCGCCCTGAACTCGTCGAGCTCCATGGCGCGGCGCGCGTCAGCCGCCGCTCGGCGCGGGACGGGTGGGGTCGTGGGGCTTGCCGGCGTCGCGTGCGCCGCTGCGGCGCAGGAACGTCATCGACCGGGTGCGCAGCCGCCAGCCCTGCGCCGTGCGCCGGTAGGTGTCGGTGTAGTACCCGATGCGCATGGCGTGGTTCGTCTGGTCGACGAAGCACAGCGGCTGGTAGCCGGTGCCCTCGTCGCCGTCGAGCTCGAGCTGGGGCGTGCCGGTGAGGTAGAGGCCCTTGGGGGCGGACGCGACCAGCGTCGGGAAGTCGGTGAGCGGGTAGGTGTCGCCGAAGGCGCTGTAGGTGCCGTCGGGCGTGAAGACCTCGATGACGGTGTCGATGTCGTTGCGGGTCATGCCCACCGCGTACTTGGCGAGCAGTTGCTCGAGCTCGATGACGTCCGACACTGCCGCCGGTTCCGGGCTGGTCATCTTCCTGACGATAATGAAGTTCTCCTTGGTGGACAACGTGGCTGGCCGCCCGTCGCCGAACGGTGCGACACTCGTCCCACGGGCTGCGGAAGGAGCAGGGCAGTGGGGGAGCATCGGTGGCGGCTGCGGACGGTGTCCGAGGACCTCGCCCGGCGGTACCGCGCCGAGGGATGGTGGGACGACGCCACCCTCGGGACCATGGTGGCGGACGGTCTGTCGACCATGGGCGGGATCGGGTTCAACGTGCACTCGAAGGTCCGGCCGTGGCGGGGGACGTTCGCCGACGTCGACCGCGCGGCGCGTGCGCTCGCGGGCTCGCTGCGCGCCCGGGGCGTCGGCCCCGGCGCGGTCGTCGTCCTCCAGATGCCCAACTGGGTGGAGGCGGGCATCGCGTTCTGGGCGGCCGCCTACCTGGGCGCCGTCGTGGTCCCCGTCGTGCACTTCTACGGGGCCAAGGAGGTCGAGTACATCCTCCGCACGACCGCACCCGAGGTGATCGTCACGCCGGACCGCTTCGGCCACTCGGAGTACCTGGCGGTGTACGAGAAGCTGGTCGCGGCGGGTCGCGAGCCGCTGTGGCTCGTCGTGGGCGACACCCCGCCGGCCGACCTGCCCCCGGCCGCGACCCCCTTCGGGGCGCTGCTCGACGGCGACCCCGTCACGGCCCCGGCGGCGGTGGACCCCGACGCCCCGGCCATCGTGGCGTTCACGTCCGGCACGACCCGCGACCCCAAGGGGGTCATCCACTCGCACCGCACGATCGGCTTCGAGACCCGGCAGCTCGACCACATGTTCCCGGCCGGGGGCCCGCCCCAGATCACCGGCGCCCCCGTGGGCCACTTCATCGGGATGGTGAACGCCTTCCTCGTGCCCCTGCTGCGGGAGCGCCCGGTCAACCTCGTCGACGTGTGGGACCCCGGCGAGGTCCTGCGGCTGATGCGCGACGAGGGCCTGGGGGTCGCCGGCGGCGCCACCTTCTTCCTCACCAGCCTCCTCGACCACCCGGACTTCACCGACGAGCACCTCGCCCTGATGCCGTTCGCCGGACTCGGCGGGTCGGCCGTCCCGGTGGCGGTGACCGAGCGCATCACGAAGCTCGGCATCAGGGCCTTCCGGTCGTACGGGAGCACCGAGCACCCCTCGATCACCGGCTGCCTGCTCGACGATCCCGAGGTCAAGCGCCTGACCACGGATGGTCACGCGCTGCCCGGCGTGGAGATCCGGCTGGCGGAGGGCGGGGAGATCCTGAGCCGGGGCCCGGACTGCTTCGTGGGCTACATCGACCCCGAGATGACGGCGCGGGCGTTCGACGACGAGGGCTGGTACCACACGGGCGACGTCGGCGTGCTGGACGAGGACGGCTACCTCACCATCACCGACCGCATCTCGGACGTCATCATCCGGGGCGGGGAGAACATCAGCGCCCAGGAGGTCGAGGAGCTGCTGATGGGCCTGGCGCCGGTGGCGGAGGTGAGCGTCGTGGCCGCGCCCGACGAGCGCCTCGGCGAGCACGCCGCCGCCGTGCTGCGCGTCCGGGAGGGCATGGCCCCACCGACGCTCGAGCAGGTGCGTGACCACCTGGCCGCGGCCGGCCTCGCCCGGCAGAAGTGGCCGGAGTCGCTCCACCGGGTCGACGAGTTCCCGCGCACGCCGTCCGGCAAGGTCCAGAAGTTCCGGCTCCGCCGGGAGGTCCGCGAGGGACGGCTCGCGCCCTACGCCTGACGGCCCGCGCCCGTCCGCGCCTGCGGGGCCGTGACCGGCGGCACACATCGTTCTTCTCGTCGAGCGCATCGTGTGCACGCTCAAGAGATCGGCCCTCTCTCCCAGCCTGGGGTAGTCTTTCGCGGTGGCCAAGAAGGGATCTGGGAACGAGGCGACGACCGGCGAGCCCGTGAGCTGGCGGGAGCTGGCCGTGGCGAGGTCGCTCGACTCGGCCCGCACCCGTGCCGAGAACCGCGTCCAGCGCTTCCTCGACGCCGCGCTCGAGCTCATGGAGGGCGACAGCAAGGAGTTCACCGTCCAGGAGGTGGTGGAGCGCTCGGGCCAGTCGCTGCGGAGCTTCTACCAGTACTTCGGCGGCAAGCACGAGCTCCTCCTCGCCCTGTTCGAGGAGTCGGTCCGCTCGGCGGCGGACCAGGTGCGCCAGAAGGTCGCCCGGGAGAGCGACCCCCGCGAGCGCCTCCACCGCTTCGTGGTCGACTACTACCGGGTGTGCCGCCCGTCGCCGAAGGAAACGTCGCCGAAGGACGCGTCGCTGAAGAAGGTGCCGTCACCCTCCCCCGTGCTGGTCGAGTTCGCCCAGCAACTGCTCACCGCGCACCCGAACGAGGCCTCCCGGGCCTTCGTGCCGCTCGTCACCCTGTTCGACGAGATCCTCGACGAGGCGGCCGAGGCGGGGGTGATCCGCCCCGAGATCCGGCGCCGCGCCGTCGCCGGCATGGTGCTCGAGGCGATCATGTTCAACGCGTTCTCCGCCACGATCGCCGGGGCCTCGGTGCACGACGGCGACGTCGACGGTGCGGAGGAGCTCTGGGACCTGATCTTCCGCGGCATGGCCCAGGGCCGCTGACCGCCCAGGGCCGCTGACCGCCGCCCCGGCAGAGCACCAGATTTTCCTCTGACGCGAGTGTCATTATCGTGGGGCGCATGGAACACGAGCTCGGCACGTCGGGTCTGCGCTTCGAGCGCGAGGGGCCCATCGCCTGGTGCACGATCGACCGCCCCGCGGCGCGGAACGCGTTCACGCCCGGCATGTACTTCGGCCTGAAGCGGGCCGTGCACCTCGTGAACGCCGACCCCGACCTCGCGGCGCTGATCATCACCGGCGTGGGCGACGTGTTCGCCCCGGGCGGCGATCTCGGCGGCCGGTCCGAACCCGGGGACACGCCGCTGCCGGAGGGGCTGGGCAACGAGATCCTCCCGTTCCTCACCATCCGCGACAGCCGGGCACCGGTGATCGCCGCCGTCAACGGGATCTGCCAGGCCGGCGGGCTCCTGGTGGCCATGATGGCCGACATCGCCGTCGCCAGCGATCGGGCCACCTTCCGGGTGCCCGAGCTGCTCCGCGGCATCCCCGACGCGACCTACGCCGCCGCGCTCCCCGCCCACGTCGGCGTGGCCGTGGCCCGCGACCTCCTGCTCTCGGCACGGAGCTTCGACGCGGCGGAGGCGCAGCGCCTCGGGGTGATCTCCCGGGTCGTCCCCCACGACGACCTGCGCGCCGCCGCCCTGGAGGCGGCCCGGCAGGTGCTGAGGACCGCGCCCGAGGCACGGGCCCAGGTCAAGCGCATGCTGAACGAGCGCTACGGCCTCATCGACTACCAGACGATGTTCGGTGCGCTCGAACACTCGGACGAGCCACGCGAGGGGATGCGGGCCTTCATGGAGAAGCGGGACCCGAGCTGGATCCCGCCGGACCTGCCGTCCTGATCGCGGCCGTCATCCCTGAGACCGAGAACATGAGCGGATAGGTCACGCCGGCGCGTGTCACCGTGCTGCGTTGCCGGTCGGCCGAGCTGTGGAGCTGGTGCTTCCACGCCAAATCCCCACGCGTGGGCCGTGGCGAGCG
>DASSGC010000001.1:0-2821 GCA_035693765.1 Acidimicrobiales bacterium | reverse complement strand
TGCCGTCCCACCAGTCGGGCTTCATCATCTTGTAGACGAACGAGACGTTCTCCCGGAACTCGTCCAGCGTCGGCCGCTGGGCGATCCAGTGGGTCTGGACATCGATGACCGGGCCGTCCGGGGCGAACGCCGCCCTGGCGGCTTGGTCGTCGAGCCCGGCCTCCGGGGGGACCTCGAAGTAGCGGAGGCCGGCAGCCTCGTTCAGCGAGAGCAGGCCGGCCGCAGTGCCCCGCTGGCTCTCGACGTAGGCCCGGACCGACCGCCCGACGCGCCGGGCGGCGTCGACGCTCGCCGCGCCGGTCGTGCCGGCAGCCCGCCGCTGCAACTCGGTGCGCGGCGGGGGCACGTACTCGTCGTTCGACAGCGGCTGGAGGATCGACGGGACGGGGGACGTGCGGTCAACCGGCATGGGAGGGCCTTTCTTCCTGGATGGGAGACATCGTGGCTGCGGCGACCGCCTCGGCGGCCCGTTCCAGGTAGGGCCACGCCAGCTCGGGCGGGATGCCGCCGCACAGTGGAGCAAGTCGCAAGGCGCCGCCGCTCCTGACCTGTTCGACGGCGTCGTCGCGATGCAGGATGCGGTAGCCGCTGGTCGGGCTGCGCAGCTCGTCGACGGACGCCGCGTGGGTGATGAAGGCGGTGCTGTCGTCGCCGGGGTTCCACGCCGAGTACATCCTCGCGTCGTGCAGCATGTGGTGTCCGAGCTCGCGCCACGCCCGCTCGACGTCGTCGGCGACGAAGACCACGCTCGGCTCGCTGCGGTCGGGTAGGTGCACGAACGACGGTTCGTGACCGTTCGCGCGGCACGCCGCTTCGTAGGCCTCCCTCATGCCCGGCACGCTGGCGTTGGCCTGCAGTCCGAGGCCGAAGCGCCCGGCCCGGTCGGCGGCGGCGATGCTGCCGCCACCCCACAGCAGGTCGGGCCCACCGGGGGTGAACGGTGCCGGCGTCACGCGGATGCGCCGCCCCTCGTGCACGACCTCCTCGCCGGTCCGCAGGCGGAGCAACAGGCGCAGTCGCTCCTCGGCGAGCTGCCCCCGCCGGGAGCGGTCCACCCCGAGGTGCTCGAACTCCTCGGGCCGATAGCCGATGCCGAGCACGTACGAGACACGGCCACGGCTGATCAGGTCGAGGACGTTCATGTCCTCGGCCAGGCGGACCACGTCGTAGAACGGGAGGAGGAGCGCGGCGACCAGGATCCGCAGCCGCTCGGTTCGAGCGGCAACGGCGCTGGCGAGGAGCAGCGGTGCGGGGAGGTACCCGTCCGGGGAGCCGTGGTGCTCGCACGCGACCACCGCGGCGCAGCCGCGGGTCTCCGACCATGCGCACATCCCCAACGCCGTGGAGTAGAGGTCGGCTGCCGGGGCGCCAGGTTGCGGAGCCCGCATGTCGAAGCGCAGCGTGAACACGGTCAGTGCGCCTGGGCCGTCGGTCGGAACGCTCGGTGGGCGACCGAGGCAGCCTCCTCGCTCGAACCCGTCCACGCGACCGTGCCGTGGGAGAGCACCGCGACGTGATCGGCGAGAGCGAGCGCATGGCCGATCTGCTGCTCGACGATGAGCAGGGCAGTTCCCTCGGCACGGAGCCTCCGGAGGCTCTCGTACAGCCGGTCGACGACGATCGGAGCCAAACCGAGCGAGAGCTCGTCGGCGATCAACACCTTGGGCACCTCGACGAGGACACGAGCCATCGACAGCATGCGCTGCTCTCCCCCGGACAGCGTGCCGGCGGCCTGGCGGCGCCGGTCGCCGAGCACCGGGAAGAACGCATAGGCACGCTCCAGGGCGGCTGCGATCCCATGCCGGCTGCCGAGACTCCGGAACGACAGCTCCAGGTTCTCCTGCACGCTCAACGTGGCGAACACCGACCGCCCTTCGGGGGCGTGGGAGACGCCCGCCCGCACGAAGCGGTGCGCGGGCAAGCCCGTGACATCCCTGCCGTCGACGAGAACCACGCCCACCGAGGGGCGGAGCAGCCCGCTGGCGACCCTGGCCACGGTGGTCTTGCCGGAGCCGTTCGGGCCGATGAGCGCGACCGCCTCTCCGGCGGCGACGGAGAGCGAGAGACCGAAGATGGCCCGGAACGGCCCGTATGCGGCATCGACGTCACGCAGCTCGAGCACCGCGGTCACCGGACGACCTCCTCGTGGACCGCGGCGGGCTCGGCGGAGCCGAGGTACGCGGAGCGAACCTGATCCGAAGCCAGAACCTCGCGGGTCGGCCCTGAGGCCAGCAGCCGGCCGAAATCGAGGACGTACAGCCTGGTGGTGAAGTCGACGACCAGCTCGACATCGTGCTCGACGAGGAGGATGGCGAACCCCTGTTCCGCCTGGATGCGCCGGAGCGTCTGGGCGAGGGCGGCCGTCTCGGTGCGGTCGAGGCCCGACGACGGCTCGTCGAGGAGCAGCAGCTTCGGTTGCGTCATGAGTGCTCGACCGACCTCGACCAGTCGGCACTGCCCGAGGCTGAGCCGTTCGATCGGCTCGTCGGCCAGGGGCCACAGCCCGAGCAGCTCGAGCACCTCGTCGCAGCGAGCCAGTTCCTCGCCCGTGGGACCGCCGATGCCGAGCACGTCACGCCAGAGCCGCCCGGTACCGCGACGCACCCGCTCGGCCACGAAGAGGTGATTGCGGACGGTGGTGCCGGGGAAGAGCTCGATGCGCTGGAACGTCCGCCCGATCCCGCGCGCTGCCCGTTGGCTCGCCGCCACCGTCGAGACGTCGCGACCGTCCAGTTCGACGGTGCCCCCGTCGTCCCGCACCGCGCCGAGGATGCAGTTGAAGCAGGTCGTCTTCCCGGCGCCGTTCGGACCGATCAGACCG